>JASEIZ010000100.1 GCA_030017395.1 Desulfobacterales bacterium
CGTGATATCAACACCAACAACTTTACCCTTGTCATTAACTCCAACAAATACTTTTCCACCCTCTGTGTTCGCAAAAGCCACAAGCGATATAATGACCTCTTTGCCAAAAGATGATTTAAACTCAACAGTTCCGGATTCTTTCAAATGTTTCCAATCAAAAGTTTTTTCCAAAATCTATACATCCTCCACCTCAAACATCAAACGCTTAAATTCTTCTTCAATAAGTCTTACTTTCCAGGTTTCATCAGGCCGTCTGATATTCTCAAGGTTTATTGTCGCCGTTTACATAAATAAGATCAAACTCCATATCCCTTGTGCTGTAGTCCTGTTTTCTGAAAAATGTCTCAAGGTCTTTATTTGTCTTTTCCTTTGCGTTTCTCCAGATTATTAGAATTCTTTCTTCTTGTGGACTTACGCCTTCAACAATGCAGAAGCCCTGGATATGGTCAATATGCCTGACTGTCAGGCCGATGAGATAATTAAAAGTTTCAACCATATCAACTTTTGTGGGCTTTGTTTCACCAACACTGCCGGTTGCAATGTTTAATTTATAGTTAAACGGATCCTCAAACGTATCAATATTCAGCAGGCTTCCTTTGCTTTCCACATCCAGCATATATGAAAGCATATATTCTTCTTTTGCCTTTTTTGACATTTCATTGCTAAAAAGGAGCTGTTCCTGTTTATCAGTGCGTTTGATTTCAAGGTTGTTTAACGTGTCTTCATAAGATTCAAGGCGCATGTATTTGAACATGTGGCTTGAGCCTTCTCTGGAAACAGGCTTGCCGTTTTTCCAGTCTTTAGAATAGATGACTTTTTGAATGCGCGGTTTAAGGACAGTGTCGAAATAGTCACCCATCTCCACAAGGATATATTTGCGGCTGCCGTTGTCTTCGCGGTTGAGGTTTATTACAGCGTGGGCTGTAGTGCCGGAACCTCCTCTTCATCCCTGTCCTTCAAAAGCGGTTTCCCCAAAATAAGGGTATTAATCCGGGACCGGTCAACATTTATACCTTCAATGCGGTTCGAAGAAATAGCGCTCTCAATCAAGGCGTGTTTGCGAAGAATCCTGAGTTTTTGAGGGGATTGATGAGCGAACAATTCCTGCTTGCCCTGTGCTTTACTCAAATCGGCCATATACCAACCGGTAATGGTGGAAATTGTGGATAGCCCCGCAGAAAATTTACGCAATGTCATCATAATGGTTTCTTTTCGTTTGTTTTTTCAACTATCTGATTCCGTCTCGAAAGCCCTTTGTAAATGCCAGACCGAAAACCTGTTTCTTGTTACAGGTAATCTCAAGCATTTTGCAACACATATAACACGCTACTATCAGCTAACCATTTGCTCGAACGGGCTACTTATTTTTCAATAGATATTTCCGCAGGTTTTCTTCTCGACGATATAAACTTATAAACTGAGCTACGTCTTCTAATCCCCTGTTTCATCTGTCTCACAAGTTAAAAGTTGAGATGTCCCGCAAGCCCCTCCCCGTCAACTTATGAACTAATGTATGCCCAGCGAGTCCCTATATTTTGTAAAATTTCTGATTAATTCCTCAAAATTCTTCGGCTTGAACTTTTCGAAACCTTCTTCATCCACAAAAATATAGTCATATTTTATAGAGGATTGAGCCTTGTTAATATCAACGCACCACTGCTTCAACCTTTCCATTTTCAAAGGCACATCAAGGTCTTCCAGGCCTTTGGTTTCAACAATAAAGACTTCTTTTGCTGATTTCTTGATGACAAAATCAGGGTAATAGTTGGATATCTCTCCATTTGCATTTACGTAATCAATCTTGAAGTGAACGGCCATATAGTTTTTCACATAGGAAATAATATCGTCGCAGTCTTCAAGATAGGCGGCAAACTGTAATTCCAGATTGCTGTCACCGATAATTTTATTAAAAATACTTTTCTTAGGTATGATATATCCCTGCTCTTTAACGACAAATGGCCGTGTTTTCCTCAACTTAATCGTATCACGAATTTTTGCATCTCCTTTGTCCTGCACAGTTAACGCGTTAATCTGTTTTTTAAATGTTTCCACCAGAGTTTTGCTGGCTTCAAGTTCGGACAGATTTCGCAAGGTGTTCAGGCTGTCAAGGTCAACCGGTTTTTCAAACAATTCATCACGGATAAAATATTTTACTTTCCCGTACAGCACATCATAGCCGCTTACCAGTCTCAAATCCTTCATAATAACTCTGGTGAAATATCCCACTACAGACCGATAGTCGGCGACCGCTCCTGAATCCAGGATGGTGATATGATTGATCTCGCCTGTAGTTATATCCTTAAATACAATCTCACGCTGTTCTTCGATGCTGAACGTTTTGTATTCTGCTTTTTTATGCCCAAAATGCCCGGAGTTTAAACCGCTGAGATTTTTGTATTCCCTATACACCCTCGGGCTTAATACCGGAATCTCGATATCAAGTTTGTCGATATCCTTTTTTGTATTTTCATTATCAATTTCAACGATGATCGGCGTTTTTGGCTTGGTGCCTTCACCCATAGCCTTGCGCTCAAGCTCAACACCTTCGGACTGGATGGACTCCACAAAATCCATAAAAGCATCAGTTCCCACAACGCTGACGTATTCCTCCACATCATAGCCTGGATACATTTTTCGCAAGCCCCGGCCCAGGGTTTGCTCCGGTAAAATATTACTTTGGGCGGAATAGGGACGCAATCCCACGATAGTGGTCACGTTTTTCACATCCCAACCCTCTTTTAGCATCATTACCGAGACAATAGCCTTGTAATGGCTGTCCCAGCTATCAATTTGATTGGACTGCTTGCGCAGCTTTTCCAGAACATCCTTAGTCTTGCCGCTTGTCGCCTCACTGATCTCACCGTTGTTTTTGGTATGAATCACCAGCACCGCATCTTTCAAATCAGGATAGGCTGTTTCCAAATATTCAGCCACATCATCACAGTTTCTGGTATCGTCAGTCATCACAAAGAGAATGGCTTTTTTGTCCATCTTTTCATGCTCTTTGTATGCTTTACGCCACTCCTCTATGCCGAGATTCAGATAATCAGCATATTTTTCCGTATATTTTGAGCTTTGCCGCTCACCAAGCTTGGCGCGACTTGCGGAGTCAGGCAGCACCGGATGTTTTACCACATTTTGCGAAATGGCCTCTACCAAAGGATAATCCGAAACGGTCTGCACAAAGATAGCGCCATTGTTGTGCTTGGGGGTAGCGGTCATGTCCACTTGCAGAGAAAGAAATTTGTCCTTGTGTTTCAGCCGATTATGAATATCCTCAATCGACTTAAACCACGCCATTTGAGGATCATGAATATGGTGCGCCTCGTCATTCAACACCACCAGTTCATCAATATCGCGGACAATATTACCAAGATCGACTTTGGAATCAGTGGTAGCGCCAGTGGGATGCTTGCCCAGAAAATAATCCATGGTATCTTCATCATCAGCCGACGGCTCGACATCGTTGCCGGAATATACACGGTGGATATTGGTTAGAAATATATTGCCGGTCTTGCGGGTAACATTAACCTTATCCTGAATATGCAGGGTCAGTTGAAAATCATCGCGCCAGTTGCGCCCCTCGAAACCGTCTGAATATCCATTAGGCGGTAGCACCGGGTCTTCAAAGAATATCCGCAACCCGTCAAAATCCGTTCTGATCCGATCCAGCACAATGATATTAGGCGTAATCAGCAGAAAATTACGCGCCAGGTCCGAATCCGGCTCATAAAGTTTGTGAAAATAACACCAGGCCAGAACCAGGCTCATCACCTTGGTTTTGCCAGTGCCGGTTGCCATCTTAATTACAAAACGAAGCCACGATTCATCAAACATATTGGCAGACACCGCACCGGATGAATCAAAACGGAGCAGATCATATTTGTCCTTCACATTAACCACATCATAAAGATAGATAATGCTTTCAACTGCTTCTTGCTGGGCAAAGTAGTATTCAAACTTCGCCATCGCGCCGCCTGCTTTGGGCAGCATATGCTCTTGATTAAACCACCAGTTCAGCAAGGCGATACTGGTATGTGTTGCCCCTTCATAGCCATTATCCCGCCACGCTTTTACCTTTTTGCGCAGTTCATGCACCAGAGGCGGCAGCAGCTTTTCATAGCTTGATTCCCGGAGAGCTTCATCTGCGGGGAACCAGCGGATATCAGGCTCAAGTATGCTGTAAGGGGAGGTCGGAAAATCCGGATGTATGGCCATTATTTGCCTCCTTCCAGCTTTCTCACGCCGCTGTCATCGGTAAGCAGCCTCATCTGCTGAATGGCAACCCGGTTGAGTTTGACAAGCCGTTTGGATTGTGAAATTCCCTCATTAATAAACAGCGCATTCAGATTTTCGAGATTGGACAGACAAACCAGTTGTGATGCATTGGCATAATCACGAATATTTCCCTTCTTATTCGGATTCGCGTTTTGCCACTGTCCCGCAGTCATACCAAACAGCGCCATATTCAAAATATCTGCTTCAGATGCATAAACAAGATCAATCTGCCGACTTGTCAGCTCCGGTGGAATGAGATTCTCTTTGATGGCATTGGTATGAATTCGATAGTTAATTTTAGCCAGGTTCCGTTTGATATCCCATCCAAGCTGCTTTTGTTCTTCATCTTTAAGACGCTGGAATTCCTTGATGAGATACAGCTTGAATTCAACCGAAATCCATGATGCAAACTCAAACGCGATGTCCTTGTGCGCATAAGTGCCGCCGTACCGTCCGGCTTTGGAAATCAATCCTATTGCATTCGTCTTTTCAATCCATTGTTTAGGTGTTAATGTAAAACTATTAAGACCCGCCTGTTTTTTAAACCCGTCGAATTCGACGGGTTTAAAATCCGGATTGTTCAGATGCTCCCAAATCCCTAAGAATTCAATAGTATTTCTATTCCTAAGCCAATTTCTAATCAAATCATCAGTTCTATCCGAATACTTATATCTGGCAATATCAGTAATACAGATGTAATCCTCTTCTTTTTGTGAATAGAGGGAAATCTCTTTTTCCAACACTTTGATTTTTTTCATTGTTTTTTCCCTCCCACCGTCACTTCCACTATCTTCATGGTGTCATTGCCAAAAATATCCACTACCTTCACAGCGATCTTGCGCCGACCCGGCGGGCATTCCCTGAACACGCTTTTGAGTTCCAGCAAGCGGTCTTTTTTCGTGCGAAAGGACTGCCACTCGTTTTCAAACACATAATCGCCCGTCCATACTTCTTCATAATCGCTAAACTTCATTTGAATCGAATCTACGCTGTCGTCAAGATGTACATGCGCATCAGGTTCTCTTTTTACCCGCACTATTTCCTTTTTACTCTCAAAATTAAAGTTAACAGCCCAGTAATCGATCCAGTCTGTCCAATTCCGTGTCAATACCTCGCGGCTTACAATGCCGTTTTTGTCTTTGCTGATCTTGATCACCTGTCCCTTATCCACAATCACCTTGCTTTTGCTATTTTTCAGGCTTGCATCAGCGCCTTCGGCATCCTGTGAATAAAAAACGGAAAAATCGGTCAATTCTACGGCAATACTCTTCTTTTTAAAATGCGGCCTGATCTCAATAAAAGAAACATCATGAAACACCACCTGATTTTTCTCCACCGCCCGCTTATCAAACACATCTCGTGGAATGTATTTCATCGCAAGATCAATTCCCTTGGTCTTGGCTTCTCCAGTATGTTGGGAAACAGCCCCATCTCAAATTCAAAGCCGAGAATATCCACCCGGGTAATATGCTTCTGGCGGCATTCAAGAATAATCTCTTCCACAAACAAACGGGTGACGGACAGATTTACAGGACCCACCGCCACCAGCCGTCCGGCTTTTTTGCCCTGAAAGGTCTTGAACTGGCTAACCGCTTCTGCACGGTAGGCGTGGAGGATGAGATTGAGGAAATCTTTTTCTTTGGCTTCCAGTTGTTTCTGCTTTTCCTGTTCCCTGAGATTGGGGTTGACGCTGATATAGTGCTGGCGTTCATATTTTCCCAGATTGAGGATTTCAAAGGCGCGCCAGCTTTTGTCCTCTTTTTTGAGCTGCCGCTGAACGCCGATCATACGCTTGCGGGTAGTGTGAATAGCGAATTTGCCGAGGTCGGAGCCTATCCATTTGCGGTTTAACTTTTCGGCAACGGCAAGGGTAGTGCCGGAACCGCAGAAAAAATCGGCGATAATGTCGTTTTCGTTGGAGGAGGCTTTGATGATGCGGTCGAGTAAGGCTTCGGGTTTTTGAGTGGGGTAGTCGACACGTTCATCCGCCATTGGATTTACAATTGGAATATCAACCCAAACATTTTGCACCATCTGCCCCTGGTATGTGTCTTCATATATTTTCCTATATATTCTAGCATTCTTATCTTCAGGCATTACCAATTCATTGTTCTGATACATCTCCTCCATTCTTTCTTTTTTATATAACCAGCCAGTTTTGGGATGAGCTATCCCGCGAAATTCATACTGAAGATTTGGGCGCAATAATGGGTTGACCAACGGCGATTTCATATACTTACGACCATCACCATCATCAAACTTGAATCTTTCTCGTATATATTTTTTTGTATTATCGTCATTCTTTGAGTAAATCGGGTTAAATGTACGATTAATACTTTTTGAGTAAAAAAGCAGTGTGTCATTGGTTACACCAAACTGATCTGAAGACCAAGCCTGTGCCTGCTTTCTTCTCCAAATAATTTCGTTTACAAAATGCTGCTCACCAAATATTTCATTAATAACCAGCCTCAATAAACTATTCACCCTCCAGTCACAATGCACATAGATACTGCCATCCTCGGCCAGTAAGTCCCGCATCAGCACCAGCCGTTCATAAATCATAGAAATGAAACTATCTGCGCCCTTTCCCCAGGTATCTCGATATGCCAGTTCTTCCAGTATGCCCGGCTTTTTTGTGAGTGTTTCGCCGCCGATTTCAATGTCCATTGAAAAATCAGCGCCCACATCAAACGGAGGGTCAATGTAGATCAACTTGATCCCGCCCTGGGCCTCGATCTCTTCCCTGAGCGGCCCGTTTTTCAGCGAGGACAGAATCAACTTGTTATCGCCCCAGATCAGCTTGTTGTTCCAGCCCTTGATCTGTCTGCCGGTCTGCATGTCAAAAAGCTCCATCTGCAATTTGACGGCTTTCTCCTCGCGCGGCTCATCAACCTGCTCGATCACCTGAAACGGCAAAACCACATTGCAAACCTCGCTGGTCTTGCCATTCCAGACCAGTTCCACCTCCCGCTTATCCTCAAACAGCAAAAACCGGTACTTCTCAGGCAACGGTTTGCCTTCCTCCAGATACCGATTAATATCTCTTATCTCATTATCCGTCAGTTTCATCTGCCTGCCTTTTCACTTCCTTCTCAAATTTTTCTGCCCATGAATTTTCTTCAGTGCATGTAAGTGTTCAATATCTGAGTTAACTGGTTGGCACCTCCCATTGCATAATATTTTTATATTTTCAGGTAGATGCTACATAACTATTCAAAACACAAGTCGTACGATATACTTTCTGT
>JASEIZ010000101.1 GCA_030017395.1 Desulfobacterales bacterium
GTTTCATTTGACCCGGCTGAATTCGGCATTCCTCCATCTTCCCTTGAAGCAACGGATACTTCACAGATCCTTGGTCTCATGGCCGCAAAAACAGCTCTTGATGACGCAGGCTACTGGAAAGGCAAAAAATTTAACAAAGATAAAACAAGTGTGATACTCGGAATAACCGGCACCCAAGAGCTTGTTATTCCGCTCGGCGCAAGACTTGGATATCCAAAATGGCGTAAGGCTCTCCTTGATTCAGAAATCCCTGCTGAAAAAGCCCAAGAGATAATAGAGCAGATATCCGATTCATATGTATCGTGGCAGGAAAACTCCTTCCCCGGTCTTCTTGGAAATGTCGTGGCAGGAAGAATATGCAATCGACTCGACCTTGGAGGCACTAACTGCGTGGTTGACGCTGCCTGCGCCAGCTCGATGAGCGCGATACACCTTGCGGTGATGGAGCTTATATCTGGCCGTTCAGACATGGCTCTTACCGGCGGAGTGGATACTTTAAACGATATCTTTATGCATATGTGCTTTTCCCAAACACATATCCTGTCTCCCACAGAGGATATCAGGCCTTTTTCAAGGGATGCGGACGGAACCGTGCTTGGAGAAGGGGTCGGAATAGTTGTTCTTAAAAGACTTAAAGACGCCGAAGAGGATAACGACAAAATCTACGCTGTAATAAAGGGTGTGGGCTCGTCAAGCGACGGCAAATTGCAGAGCATATATGCGCCCAGCGCCGAAGGACAGGCAAGAGCGATTCGCAATGCTTATTATAACGCAGGAATAGATCCCTGCACCATCGGCCTGATCGAAGCTCACGGCACAGGCACCAAGGTAGGAGACATTGTAGAGTTTCAGTCGCTATGCAAGATTTTTGGTGAATCAAACAAAAATAAAAACATACCATCCAACAAGTGCGCTCTCGGGTCGGTCAAGTCGATGATCGGCCACACCAAGGCCGCAGCCGGAACAGCAGGTTTGATTAAGGCCGCTCTGTCTCTTTATCACAAGGCCCTGCCGCCGACATTGAAAGTCGATAATCCTGAGCCGCAATTAAAAATAGATAAATCCCCTTTTTATTTAAACACAGAGACCAGGCCATGGTTCTCAAAAAAGGAGCATCCTCGCCGAGCGGGTGTCAGCGCTTTTGGATTTGGCGGGAGTAATTTTCATATTCTTGTAGAAGAACACAGGTCTGAAAAAAGAAATATCTCATGGGATGGGTCAATCGAAATCATTGCTCTGTCAGCTTCAAGCAAAGAGGGGCTTGTTAAACTCGTCAGCGCCCTGAAAAACTCCGCTAACAAAGGAATCTCAAATAAAGAGTTTGCAAAAACAGCCGCCGATACCAGGACCGATTTTTCATTTAATGACAGGCACAGGCTTTTGTTTGTTATTGAACAGCCTCTTGATTCTTCCTTATACACATCCATGCTTTTTGACGAGGCATTGGACGCGCTTGGCGCGAACGATCAGAAAGGATCATGGAACCTGCAAAACATCTATTATGGAGGTCCTGATTATATCAACCCTGAAAACCGCGGTAAAATTGCATTTATGTTTCCAGGCCAGGGCAGTCAATATACGAAAATGGGGCGCGACCTTGTTTGCTGCTTTCCGGAAGCCCTTGAAGTCATGGAACTTGCAAACAGCAAATATAACAATAACTGCTATTTGTCCGATTATATCTATCCTTTTCCGGCTCAAACCGATAAAGATGCTTTAAAAAACACGGACATCGCCCAGCCGGCCATCGGCGCTGTAAGCCTGGCAATGCTTAACATCCTTCAAGGATTCGGAATAAAGCCTGATGCCACATGCGGACACAGCTATGGGGAGCTGCCTGCCCTTTATGCAGCAGGATGGATGGATATCAACACTCTTTTCGACCTTTCAATCGCCCGCGGTAATTTAATGGCCTCAGCCGGACGCAATAAAGATGACAGCGGTACAATGCTGGCGGTAAAAGCGCCGATCAACGAACTTGAGAAGCTGATTAACAGCTCGGATACAGGCGCAATCCTTGCCAACAAAAACAGCCCAAACCAGGGGGTCCTATCCGGTTCTGTTAAGTCAATTGCCCTGGCCGACAAGCTATGCAAGGGAAAAGGGTTTAAAACAATAAAACTTTCCGTGTCGGCCGCTTTTCACAGTGCCCTGGTAAAGGATGCTCAGAAGCCGTTTTCCAGACAGGTGCAAAATGCAGATATTGTTCCATCAGAAGTGCCTGTGTTTTCAAATACAACCGGAATGCCTTATCCTGACGATTCTGACAAGGCAAAGAAGCTGCTTGGCGGACAAATCTTATGCCCGGTTGATTTTGTAAGTGAAATCGAAAATTTATTTAAAGCCGGCACACACACATTTGTGGAAATCGGCCCGAAATCGGTACTTACAGGTCTTGTTAAATCGATATTAAGTGGCCAAAATTTTCAGGCGGTTTCTATGGACGGCTCTTGCGGAAAAGGATCGGGAGTGATGGATCTGGCTAAAACTCTCAGCCTTTTAGCCTCTCTTGGTTATAATGTTAATTTAAACAAATGGGAAGATCCTGTCAGAGAAACGCAAAAACAGGTTATGAGCATACCTGTTACAGGAGCAAACTACAGCCCAAAACCAAAACAAAAGGAAAAAACAACAAAAGCTATTAAAAAACTTATAACCGGCATACATCCGGAAACTCAGACAAGGCAAATTACAGTTTCAACACAAAACCAAAATAAATCGGATAAAGCTATAACCCAAAACATAAATAGAGATGGTATAATTAAAGACAAAATGCATCCCGATCTGATTGCAGATGCTTTAAAAACAGTCCAGGAAGGGATGAAGTCGATGCAGGCCCTTCAACTACAAACTGCTGAAGCTCACAAAAGATTCCTTGATACCCAGTTAGAGGCAAGCCGCATGCTGCAAAATATGATGGAAAATACCAGGCGCATGGCTGAAGCCTCCATGGGACTTAAGCTGGAAACTGGAAACTGGAAACTGGAAACCGGAAGCCGGGAAGAAGCTGAAAGCTCAAAGCTGAAAGCTCAAAGCAAGGCGAAAGCTCAAAGCTCAAAGCAGAAAGATGGGAACCTGGAGCCAGAATCCGAAATCAACAATCAACAAGATGAGTCTGAGGTCGGAAATCAGCAACCAACAATCAACAATCAACAATCATCAATCCGAGATAACATGCTTGAAGTGGTCAGCAGTCTAACAGGATATCCTGTTGAAATGCTTAATCTTGACATGGATATTGAAGCAGACCTTGGCATTGATTCCATAAAAAGGGTGGAAATACTTTCCACAATCGAAGAAAAAATGCCGGACCTGCCTTCTGTTTCTCCGGAAATCATGGGTAAACTGAAAACACTCGGCCAGATTGCAGAACACTTGTGCGGAACTGAAAAAACAGATGAGCATAAAAGGCAGGTAATTAAAAAAAGTTCAAATGAAATTCAAAAAACAACTAAACCTCTTATAGATAAAATTGCCATAGATAAAATTGATCGAAAAATAGTGTCAATAGTTGAAAAACCGCTTGTTTATGGCAAAAAGCTGATTATCCCGGTCGGAAGAAAAGTCTATATAACAGAAGATAAAACCGGTCTTTCACGGGCAATCGCCGATGAACTGGTATCATTTAACATAGATGCCATGGTTGTTTCACTCGAAGAATTAAAAATAAAAAAGGATCTGCCTCGGGCAGGAGGTCTTGTAATAGGGGCATTAGACTCGGAAAACGAAACCTTTTTAAAGGATGCCTTTGCGGTTACGAGCCTGATCGCTTCCCAACTCATAGATTCGGCCGCAGATGGCGGCGCTGTATTTGCGACAATAACCAGCCTTGACGGAGCATTCGGATTTAAGGGCAAGGGTATAAGCAACCCTGTTATGGGAGGACTCGCAGGTCTTGCAAAAACCGCCTCAACTGAATGGAACGGCGTTAGGTGCCATGCCATAGACATAGAACCGACATGGAAGGACAAAAAGGAAATCGCAAAAAATATTGCTGCTGAACTTTTAAATCCTGATCCATCGGAAACTGTTGAAACCGGCCTGAACCACAACATGCGGCTTATATTGGAGCTTGTGTCCTCTCCTTATCCTCAAGGCCAAATATATCTCAATAAAGATGACGTAGTTATCGTAACAGGAGGCGCAAGAGGTATAACTGCCGCTGCAGCATACGCCCTTGCGAAACATGCAAAACCTGCTATTGTTCTTCTTGGTCGCTCTCCGCATCCGTCACCGGAACCTGAATGGCTTGCTTCCGCTCATGATGAAACAGCAATAAAAAAAGCGATTGTTGAAAATGAATTAAGCGAAAAAGACGCCTCGCCGGTCTTATTGGAAAAATCATTTAAAAAGCATCTGGCAAATCGCGAAATTTTAAAAACCATGCAAAAACTTAAAGAAACCGGCATCACAGCGATCTATTATCCGGTGGATGTCCGCGATTTTAAGGCCGTCAATTCCATTCTTAATGATGTCCGCTCTGCGCACGGCCCAATAAAAGGGATTATACATGGGGCCGGAATTCTGGAAGACCGCCTTATAACAGACAAGACTATCGCGCAGTTTGAAAGGGTTTTTGACACAAAGGTTAAAGGGCTCAAAGCGGTTCTTGAAGCCACTAAACAGGATAATCTTAAATATATTGTGCTTTTTTCATCTATAACCGCCCGCATTGGAAATAAAGGTCAGGCCGATTATGCCATGGCTAACGAAGTTTTAAACAAGACAGCGCAACAGGAGTCTATAAACCGGCCTGAATGCAAAGTCGTTTCCATAAACTGGGGACCGTGGGATGGAGGCATGGTGTCACCCGCCCTGAAACGGGAATTTGTGCGAAATAATGTAAAGCTGATCCCAATTGATTCGGGCGCTATGTGTATGCTTTACGAAATGATGGGAGATAAAGGCTCTCCTGTAGAAGTCGTTATCGGCGCAGAGATTTTCACGCAACAAAACAAAGATGCTGTAAAAACAAAAAGTTTTGCTTTGAAACAGGCATCATATTTAAAGAAAAAAGATGAACTTTCTTTAACAATAAAACGCGAAATAGATGTTGATAGATATCCTATCCTTGAATCACATGTCCTTGGAGAAAAACCTGTAATTCCTTTTGCGCTTGTAGCTGAATGGCTGGGACATGGAGCGCTTCATGGGAATCCGGGTCTTTTCTTTCATGGTCTTGATAATATGCAGGCTTTAAAAGGTATTAAGCTTGACAAGCAAAAAAAGATTATCAGGCTCATGGCAGGCAAACCTGTAAAGAACGGCCCTTTTTTTGAAGTCGATGTTGAAGTCAGAAATGGCATAAAGGACGGCATGGATATTGTTCACTACAGGGCAAAAGCTGTTTTAACAGATAGTTTTTCACAACCGCCGCATTTTGACCGACCGGAAAAGATCGATTCAAGACCTTACCCGATGAGTATCGAAGAGATATATGATAAAATCCTTTTTCATGGCGTTGAACTTCAAGGAATAAAGGAAATTACAGAGTATTCATCAAACAGGATGGCAGCACGGATTTCTACCGCTCCTCTACCGGCAAAGTGGATGGTCGAACCATTAAGAAGCAGATGGATAGGTGATCCTCTTGTACTCGACTCGGCATTTCAACTGGCGATATTATACTCATTTGAGGAGACAGGCCTTGTTTCACTTCCAAGCTATACATCTTCTTACCGTCAGTATCAAAAGGCCTTCCCGCATGATGAAGTAACGGTAGTGCTTGAGGTGAAGAGGATGACAGACCATAAAATGACCTGTGATTTTACATTCCTTGACAATAATAATATAGTTGTAGCTCGATTAACCGGATATGAAGCTGTGATGGATGCTTCTCTTATCAAGGCATTTAAGCCTGAACCGAAAAGTTCAATCACCGCCTTTGCAAGACGCAGCGCATGAAAGCGCTCTGCGCTTCACACGCAAAAGGCCGGGGCTGTTATGCATGTACATAAGAGGCGAAGAATATCCGGCCTCTATGAAATAGCTTTCAAGTGCGTCAAAAACAACCCTGCTATCCGGCCATGTATAAAGTTTCTCGCGTTGCTTTAGTTTTCCCCATTTGTGCTCGAGCTGCTGGTTTTTGCTAAAGACCTCTTTTTTTGCGTGTTCACACAGAAACATCTCGCAAACAATGGGTTTAAGCCGCCACAGGCACCCTTTTCCTCCAAGATAGATGCATTTTAATCCATTGTCGGGTTTTTTAAGAACTCCAAGCAAAAAGTCTATCTCACCGTCTTGCGACATCAAAGCATTGACAACCACGTCTGCAAAAAATGTAATGATTCCCTCACGTGAACAACAGGCGCTAAGCCTGCTCTGGTAACACTTTTGGGTACACACCTCGCTGAAATGCGCGGAAAGAAACAACGCTGCCTCCTCGCGGAATTTAAGGTAGTCGGCAATATCTGATTCGAGCCGTTGTCTTTCCTTTAAAGAAATATTTGCAAGAAAGTGCCGAACCATATAAATCGCATCCGACTGCTCTTTGTGATAAGAGTTCATAATATATGAGGAAGCCGGATTATTTATTCCACTCCACCCAATCTCCCCTTCTACATTTTTTGTATTCAGCTTCCTGGTTCCCCCACCAGGCCATACTGTAGGGCGGCTCATCGTTGTCGTCTTCCCAGGTAAATACATATGTCCCGGGCGCAAAAACAAGATCGACGGAAGCCCCATTATGGTTTCGGCATGTATTCGAATATCTTCTTGGCCAGTTTATTTGCCATTTTCGCCAGATTCGGCTTGAACAAATGGTATGTTTCCTTTTCTGTGTGAGCTGCTTTCCAGTAAATAACACCGGTTGCGACATCAACCATTTTTATCGACATCCCAACCTCTCCGTTCTTTTCACCGGCATAGATTCCATAACCCCATTTACTCACCTCACCCACGATAATGGTGTCGGCCTGCAAAATTTTACCGATCTTTAGTATACTCTCATTATCGGAAACCCCCACCGACCTCAATTTTGATGTGTAAGCCATAATGGCGTTCTGCAGGTCGCCATCATTGGACATCTGAGATTTTGCCGTCAGGGGATCTATGACACGTTCGAAGCGTTTTGCCGTGGTGGCGGCATCAAAAATCGCCATTGCTGCTTTGTCGATGTCATGCTCCGTCCCTTCGGGCATCTTGATGGCCGGAAGTACAACAGCTACTTTCGGCTGGAATGTTTTAGCATTGGGCGCTATTTCATTATAATTGATAGAAGCGCAGCCACATGCAACGAGCAAAAACAAACCCAAACACAGTATCGTCCTCGATTTTTTCATCATCATTTCCTCCATTGCTATTATATACCAATTGTGCAGCCGTTCATCAAGACTGCAGTGTTAGAAGAACCAGATGTAATCTTTGGGATAACAGTCGAGTTGAAAATTATTTACAACAACACATGATGGTCTCGTAAAAAGTCAAAAAATACCGTTTTACGTCATTCCGGCGAAAGC
>JASEIZ010000102.1 GCA_030017395.1 Desulfobacterales bacterium
AATTTGTCAATACCACGACCAGAAGAATCTTGGTTACCTTGTTTTGCCGGAAGCCTCTTATGGAAAGGATGTCTTCTGACAGGTTTTCAAAATCTTTGACCTTTGGCTTTCTTGAAATAGCCTCAACCAGTCCTGAAACCCAGCCCGCAGCTATCATTGGATTTAACGATGTTAAAGGAGCTGCCAGAACCGAAGATAGAATCGTCAATGGGTGGGCTAAGGCTATCAGTGCTCCAAGCCCTGCCAGAAGCCCGTTTGCCGCTATCCACCAGATTATCATCTCAGTGCCTGCCTTAGAGCCGCCGTAGAAAAAACCAAGAATAAAGAGAGCCAGTATAGATAAGGGCAAAATCCATTTAAAAATACGCATAAATGTGCCGGCTGGGGGGATCTTTTCAAGAGCGTTAATATCCGTATTCACTTCCCAGTATTTTTTTATGCCCGGCACATGACCTGCGCCGACAACCGCCACTATTCTTTTGCCGGGCGCTGTTTTGATTTTATGAGCAAGATATCTGTCCCTTTCATCAATCAGGATATCTCTTAAAGCAGGAAGCGATTTTTTAACATCTGCGAGAAGGGTTTCCAGCATATCCTTCTGTTTCATTTTTTCAATATCTTTTTCGGTAATTTCATCAATTTCTCCTGCAGATAAAATAACTTGAAACAGTATTTTCAGCTTGTTCCAAAGAGACATAACACGCCAGATTCTTGACAGTGTAATACGGATATTTCTGTCCGCAAGATGTATCCGTGCTCCAACCTTTTCCGCTGTTTCAATGGCCGCTATCATCTCCGCCCCTGGTTTAACATCGAGTTTTTGAGCTATCCTTTTTTGAAGCGATGCCATAAGCAGGTTGGAAAGAAGGAGAAAGGCTTTTTTCTCCTTAATAACCTTGATAATATCCATATTTTGCCATCTGTTCTTTTGCCGTATAGACTGGTATCTTGGTTCGCAAAGTTCGATGCAGACCGTATCGGGTTTTTCCTCCTCGATAATAGAGGCTACAAGATTCGCGCTTTCTTTAGATACATGAGCCGTGCCTAAAAGTATGACCTCTTTGTCTTCAAAAGAAAGGAGATGTATGTCGCTATTAATTACAGGGACTTTCAAAAGCTTTTCCTTCAAGCCAGTTTTTTACAAAATGTTCTGTAACACTGATATCCAGGCTGGCTTTTTCAGCAGCCTTTACAAGCCGGTCCATGATTTCAGACACTTTGTTTCTGTTTTCGATAAGAGCATAAATCTTTATGCTCCGCTTAAAATAATTTGCCGCTTGTTCGTATTTGCCCTGGCTGAAATCGATATCCCCGATAGCGGCCAGATCATCGGCAATGCCTTTGTGAAAGCCTGATAAGCGGTCGGTATCCAGCGCGATATTAAAGAAATAAACAGCTTTTTCATAGCGCCCGGTTTCACGCATCAGGATGCCAAAAGCAAAATTTACCGCCGCATATTCTGGCTGGTTGTCCGGATCAATATTAGCAAGGGCTGTATTCAATATCTCTTCGGCGCGGCCGTATTCCTTTTTTTTGATAAAGATAACGCCAAGCTTGTTTAATATGTGATTGGCTGAAATAGAATTTTTTTGTGCGATATCTTCAGCCGACTTTAACACACCGGCAGCTTCTTCAAGCTTATCGCTGTCTATCAGTACGGCGGCTTTATTCGAAAGCGCCTGCACCAACCCGCTGTAATCCTTAATGTCCTGATATATGCCGATGGATTCTTCAAAAAAGAGCAGGGAGCTGTCAATCTCTTCCATAATTCTGTAAATATTGCCGATATTGTTCATGCTCATGGCAACTCCGTCTAACTGGTCGGATGCGGCAAAAAGTTCATGCGCCCTGAAAAAGTGCTCCAGAGAACGCTTATAACATCCTTTTTGATACCAGGCGGTTCCTTTTTTTATTTCTTTCATGCCTGATATAATATGGTCGGGTTTCTGCTTCACGGCATTGCCGCCGGCGCATCCAAAGAAAAAAAGAACCGCAATCAAAATCACAAAAGTATTAAATCGTTTCATGATAATCCTTCTCAAACAGTTAACGGTTGTCGGTTCACAGTTCACAGTTTTTTTTAATGAACTATGCAACGATTGAAGCATTTTAGATATTGATTTCAACCGTTAACCGATAACTGTAAACCGTAAACGTTTACTATTTATCTATACCCGTTTAAAGCAAACCGCAAAAAAACCATCCATATTATTTATATGCGGAAAGGTTTTTAAATACTGGTTTTGATTTATAAGAGAATATACATTTTTAGGCAGACCTTCAAGCTTATTCTTTACAACAAACTCAGGGTGTTTATTTAAAAACCCTTTAATGACCTCTTCGTTTTCCTCAGGTTCCGTGCTGCATACAGCATAAACCAGAGCGCCTGACGGCTTGACAAGTTGCGCTAAATTATTCAGAAAGTTTATCTGCCTTGCCTTGTAACGGTTGAATCTATTAGCTGATATTGACCATTTCGCATCAGGGTTTCTTCTTAGAACACCCAAGCCCGAACATGGCGCGTCTAAAAGAATACGATCAAATCCTGAAAAACCCATATATGAGAATCGCCTGTCAAACGGAACAGCAAGATCATAATTACAGGTCGTTACAATTGAGATACCGAGCCTTTTCATTTCAGACTCAAGCCGTTGCAGTCTATCGGCCTGATTATCCATGGCCAACAGTCTGCCTGTATTTTTCATCATCTGTGCTATATGCCCTGTTTTTCCCCCAAGACCTGCGCATGCGTCTAAAACAGTATCTCCAGGCCTGGGGTTTAACAAGCAGGCAACAAGCTGAGCGGCCTCATCCTGCACCTGGAACCAGCCGTCTTTAAAGGCTTTTATTTCAGGAATTGGTCTATCCGGTTTAATAAAACGTATGCCGTCAGGAGAGTAGGTTGTATTTTCAATTTGCCGCACATCAGCCGCAAGCCTTTCAGCCAGATCATCACGGGTTGTCCTGAGACTGTTTGAGCGGACGGTAATTTGAGGAATTGTATTTATTGCATCGCAGAGCGCTTCGGTCTCTTTTAATCCAAATTGATTCAGCCATCGTTTTATCAGCCATTCCGGAAACGACTTTCTAACAGCAAGACTGGATACAGGATTTTTATCAGGGTCAGGAAAAGGAATTTTTTTATATTCTCCGGCGGCTTTGCGCAAGAAAGCATTTACAAACCCGGCGGCAGGGGAAGATGCAAATGACTTTGCAATTTCAACAGATGTATTGACTGCTGCGGAAACAGGTATCCTGTTTAAATAAATAATTTGAAAAAGACCAAGCCGCAGAATATTCATGACTGCGGGCTCTATCTTATCGATGCGGATCTTCGAAAAAAGACCGATTATCCAGTCAAGCCGGCCGCGCCATCTTAAAACCCCGTAAACCAGCGCATGAAACAAGGCCTGATCTCTTCTTGAAAGAGCCGTCTCTTTGTTTTGAATATCTTCAAGTATTCTATCCAAAGTGCGGCACCCTTTATCCAGAGAATTCAAGACAAACAACGCTGTTTTGCGAGAATCATCCATATTAATTCAGGACAGTGCCGACAGGCATTTTAAATCCGCGCAGAAAATCTTTAATCAAAAGGCGCTTTCCGGATTGCCCCTGTATCTCCAGGATGGACAGAGCTCCTTTTCCGGTGGCAATGCGAAGTTCATCGGGAAACCCTTTTAATACAGTACCGGGGGTTTTATCAACGGGTATCATAATGGGCTTCGAACTGAATATCTTAAGACGTGTGTTGTCGCAAAAAGCAAATGCTCCGGGCCATGGCGTCATTCCGCGTATAAAAGCCTCGAGTTTTTCCGCGGCCATTTCCCAGTTTATATGGCCGTCCTTTTTTTTAAGCATCGGCGCATATGTGGCTATTGTGTGGTCTTGAGGAATGGGGTTTATGTTGTCGGCCTCTATGGCTTTTAAGGTTTTTATAAGGAGATCGGCGCCAAGATCAGCCAGACGATTGTGAAGGGTGGCTGACGTGTCATCAGGAAAGATTTGAATTTTTGATGTAAAAAGAATATCTCCTGTGTCCAGACCTTCATCCATAAGCATGATGGTAACTCCGGTCTCCTTTTCGCCGTTTATGATAGCCCACTGGATCGGCGCCGCACCCCTATATTTTGGAAGAAGTGAAGCGTGTATATTTAACGCGCCGATCTTCGGCAGTTCTAAAATACTTTTTGGAAGGATATGGCCAAAGGCCGACACAACAAACATGTCTGGTTTTAATTTTATTACATTATTCGCAAACTCGTCTGTTTTAATCGATACAGGCTGAATTACATCATATCCAAGTTGCGCGGCCGCCTCTTTAACAGGAGAAGAAACAGGCTTGCGGCCCCTTCCCTTTGGCCGGTCGGGCTGGGTTACCACTAAAATCACGTCATATTTATTGTTGTGAAGAGCAGTTAATGCAGGTACGGCAAAATCCGGCGTGCCCATAAATATGATTTTAATTTTTTTCTCTGTCTTTGAATTGGTCACTTTGGTCTTACCTATATTAAGCAATTAGCCGTTGGCTCTTATGAAATAAGCATTCGTATAATTATTTATTAATCACCCACAGGGCAAAATGTTATTGTTTAATAACCTCTTGATATAGTTTGACTAATAGCTAAAAGCTAATTGCTAATCGCTCATTTTTGTTTTAACATCTTCTTGATACGTTTTTTATAAAGACCCCTTTTTAAACTGCTTATCCGGTCTATAAATAATATACCGTTTAAGTGATCAATTTCATGCTGCAAAACAACAGCAAGCTGCCCATGGGCATCTATTCTCAAGGGCTTCTCTTTCCTGTCAAACCCTTCGACCAGAACAGAAGCTGAACGTTTTACATCGGTCCTGTAATCAGGAACACTCAGGCATCCCTCGTCTTCGGAGATAGTGGTTCCTTCGCTGGAAATAATTTTTGGATTTATAAGAACATGCAGGGATCGCTTTTCATCTCTTGGCGAAATGTCGTAAACGATAATGCTTTGGTCAAACCCCACCTGTATGGCAGCCAGTCCCACGCCAGGAGCTTCATACATGGTGGAAGACATGTCTTCAATCATGTCCTGAATCGTACCGTCTATATTTTCTACGGGTTTTGCAGGCCGGCTGAGAAATTTATCCGGATATGTCAGTATAGTGAGTATCGCCATAATAAATTTAGGTAGCGGTTCATGGTTGTCGGTTGTCGGTTGTCGGTTCACGGTTCACAGTTTTTTTCTGTGGCCGGATAGTTACTTGTCTTCTTCACATTCATTACAAGAAGATATCTGCCATACATTAACACCCATTATCATCGCAGATACCAAACCGATAATTATTACAGGGGCTATTTGAATTACATGGTTTACAAGCGTAAAGCCAACGGCTTCCTTTGCTGAAATACCGAAAAGAGACAGGGCAAACACTCCTCCTGCTTCCCAGAGCCCCCAGTAACCGGGTACAGACGGAAGAGCTATAAACAGACAGATAATTATCATAACCGCCATGATTTCAAAATATGAAAGCCGTATGCCTGGGCAGCCAAACGCCATTACATAATATGATAAAGCTGCAAGGCTCCATATAATAATTGACAGCACAATGCAAATACCCACCTTTTTTGGATTCTTAATCAGAACAAAACCTAAGGCAAAATTTTCTAAAAAACCTGTAAGAGGCGTGCAAATTCTTTCCCGCATCCGGTTTTTAAAATCGCTGCCCATAAAAAAAAATACGGCCGGCAATGCCATGATCAATCTTTTTACAATCTTTCGGAAAGCGGAAAAGCTGATTATTATTACTCCGGCGATCAAGACCGCGCTCAGCTTAAGCATGCCTGCGCCAACAGCTAACAGTGTTTCTCTGTTTAGATGATACTTGCCAAAGGAAATATCAAGCGCCGGATCTATATGAACGGATGCAAACACGGTCATTGAAAGCAGTATCAGAAGAATTATGTCAAACAACCTTTCTGCTGCAACCGTTGCAAGACCTGTAGAAAATGGAATATTGTCCTTTTTCTGCAGAATTGTCGGCCTTGCCAGTTCGCCGATCCTGCCGGGAAGAATGCAGTTTAACATAAATGCAATCATCATTGGATGAAATGCCTGCCAAAAGCTTACCGTATGTGCCGCCCCAAGAATAAACCGCCACCTAATGGTTCTTATAACAAAACTAATTATGGCGATAAATAAAGATGGAAATATCCAAAAATAATTTATTGTTGTCAGATAAGTTGCAAGATCGGCAAACGGAACCTTTCTAAACGACAGATAAAGGGCTAATCCTGATAATAATATTCCAAGAGCCAGAGAAACGATTATGTTTTTTTTTATACGCATAATCTACGGGTTGTCAGGAAAGGATGTCGCGAGCTTTGTTGATGTCTTTTTTGATCTGTTCTGATAATTCTGAAATATTTAAAAACTTTTTTTCATCTCTGAGACGTTTTATAAAATTTACGCGGATTTTCTGCCCGTATATATTATCATTAAAATCAAGGAGATGAGCCTCAACCGTAAAAACGTGGTCATCAAAAGTCGGGCTGTATCCGATATTGGCAACTCCTTTATACTTGCTTCCCTTACATTCAACGATAACCGCATAGACACCGGTTTTAGGACTCAGCTCATCATAAAGCTTTATATTGGCGGTAGGAAAGCCAAGGAGCCTTCCACCTCTGTCTCGCCCGGCCATAACCGTACCCCTTATCTGGTAATGCCTGCCTAAAAGCTTTTGGGTTTCGGCAACTTTTCCTTCCGAGATCAGTTCGCGTACCCTGGTGCTGCTGATTTTATCTTCCGAATTCTTTGATGTTTGAATCTCACTCACAACAATTACTTCAAAACCGATTTTTTTTCCGTATGTTTTAAGAAAATCAAGGTCGCCTTCACGGTTTTTGCCAAAGGTATAATCTTCTCCAACGACAACGGCTTTCATGCCGATACGATCGACCAGAATTTCCTCTATAAATTCCTTTGCCGATATTGAAGCGAATTCACGTGTAAAGGGTACGCAAATAAGAACATCAATTCCGGTCTTTGCGATAAGCTCTGCTTTTTGTTCATACAGGGTTATAAGGGGTGGATGGTTGTTTTGTTTTAACACCCTGATCGGATGAGGTTCAAAGGTCATGGCAACAGATGTGCCGCCAAGCTCTTTGGCCTTTTCAATCACCTTTTGGAAAAGGGCCTGGTGCCCTATATGCACACCATCGAAATTTCCGATGGTAATAACAGCGTTTTTGTATGGATGGTCAATCTTTTCAAGATGTTCGATAACTTGCATTTTAATTTTTTCCAGCCTTTCATTTTTAATACAAAGTGCTTAGAGATTATAAAGAGAACAGTCAACAAATGTCAATAATTCTGTTAGCTAAACTTGAAAAGTGAACAGTTTAAACTTCAAAACTGAACACCCTGGGCAGCATTAATTTTCACTTTTTGGATA
>JASEIZ010000103.1:0-2155 GCA_030017395.1 Desulfobacterales bacterium
ATTACAATGGAACCGGAGGTCGGGGAAATTTACGAAGGCAAGATAGTAAAAATCATGGATTTTGGGGCATTTGTCCAGATAATGCCCGGCTGTGACGGTCTTGTACATATTTCACAACTTGCCACGCAGAGGGTTGCAAAGGTTACGGACATTGTTAAGGAAGGCGACATCATTAAAGTCAAGGTTCTCGAAGTTTCAAAGGACGGGAAAATACGCCTGAGCCGCAAGGCTGTTTTGGAACAGGAACAGGTTTAAGGTTCAGAGGTTCAGAGGTTGATAGACTCATGATGCTTGCCTTGTGAAATCAATGGGATAGAAAAAATCGCAACGCGATTAACCCTGAACATGGAACTGTGAACCTTAAAACCCAGACCGACAAATCGCCCAATTTTTATCCAATTCATTGTGAATAAATGGCTTGGAGCCTATATAAAAATATATTTTAATAAGGTCTGTAACATGAACCACGACCCTATAATTAAAATACTCCGTTTAAGGCGGAATTTGCTTAAGGATATTCCTCTTCCTTGCTATATGACGCCCCAATCAGCAGGAATGGATATATGCGCTGCCGTAGAAAAAGAGATTGTCGTTGAGACAGGAGGAATTGCCATGATACCCACCGGGTTTGCCATGGCCATTCCCGTCGGGTTTGAAGCACAGATCCGTCCGAGAAGCGGGCTGGCTGTTAAGCATGGCATAGGGCTCATTAATTCACCAGGCACCATAGATGCCGACTATCGTGGAGAAGTGATGATTCCGGTTGTTAATCTTGGTAAAAAGGATTATACCATTTATAGAGGCGACAGGATTGCCCAGATGCTCATTAAAAGGGTATATCAGGCCCGCTTGCAGGTTGTTGAACACTTAGACGAAACAATCCGCAACGACGGAGGCTTTGGTCATACCGGGTTGTAAAAGGGATGTCTCATTTGACCATGCCGGACAAAAACCATAACCTTTCAGTATGTATGCTTGCGAGCGGCAGCAAGGGGAACGCAATATTTGTTTCCGACGGCTTAACCTCTATACTTATTGATGCCGGTATTTCCGGAATAGAAATCGAACGCAGGTTAAAGTCAAAAGGGCTTTGCCCCGACGATCTTGATGCTATTCTGGTGTCTCATGAACATGCCGACCATATCCATAGTGTGGGAGTTCTTTCGCGCAGATTTGATCTGCCTGTTTTTATCAGCAAACAAACCGGCAAAGCTGCTTCATCACAAATAGGGAATGTCCGGGACATCGTAAACTTTGAAAGCGGCACGTCTTTTTTTATAAATACCCTGACAATTCATCCTTTTTCAACATCACACGATGCAGAAGACCCCGTGGGTTTTACTATAAACAACAACGCCACAAAGATCGGGATTGCAACCGACCTTGGGGTAGCGACCTCAATGGTTAAAGAGCATCTAAAAAACTGCTCATTATTAATTCTCGAAGCAAATCATGATACAGATATGCTGATAAACGGTCCTTATCCATGGGAATTAAAACAACGGATTAAGAACAGAACCGGTCACCTTTCAAACGAAGAGTCGAGAAATCTTTTAAAGGATGTGCAGCATGACAGGCTTAAGCATGTAATTTTAGCCCATATAAGCGAAACAAATAATACCCCGGAAAAAGCCTTAAATGCTGTAGGACCGGCGCTGACAAATCACAACAGCCGGATTAGCGCCGCAAGCCAGCATGAGTCAGGCGCTCTTATACATCTCAAGTAGTTTTTTCTATCTTTTAGCCCTGTTTTTCATTTTTTGTATCTGCTCGTTGTAAAATGAAATAACCTCTCTTCTGTTTAACATCCCGATAAGAATTTGATGATCATCATCCTTAACTACAGGAAGGCTATCAATATTTTTTGTAGTAAATTTTTGAAGTACCGTGTTTAAATCGTCAGATTGAGTAGCTACGATAATATCAGAGTTGGCGATATCTTTCATCAGAACAAGATGCTCAATGTCCCTGGAAAAGAGTACGCCTCTGATATCGGTGCTGGAGAATATTCCGATAAGCCTTTCATTCTGATCCATAACCGGGAAATAATGCTGTTTTGTTTCTGAAAAGTACTTTTTAAAATCTAAAAAGGTCATATCCTGGGGTATTAGCTCTACCTTTTTCACGAGATCCATTAGGTCCTTGACCTTAATAG
>JASEIZ010000103.1:2165-7387 GCA_030017395.1 Desulfobacterales bacterium
CAAAATGTCTACAAAGAACTCGCCGGCATGAGCGGGAGAATCGATTTTGCTTTTAACCTGATTTTTATAAATAGTCCATTTCTTAGCTGTCAGGTATGACAGGGAACATACAAGAAGGCTCGGCAAAAGCAGATGATATGAATTGGTCATTTCACTGACAAATATAATTGTTGAAATAGGTGTGTTTGAAACAGCGGTGAAAAAACCTGCCATGCCGACTATGACAAAAGCGCCCGGTTCTGTTACAATGCCCGGCATGATTTGATGAAACAGGTTTCCTACAGCGCCTCCCATGGCTCCGCCTATAACAACCGATGGGCCGAACACACCTCCACTTCCCCCCGATCCTATTGAAAATGATGTGGTAATTATCTTGCCAAAGGCAAGCAGTAATAAAAAAGGGATAGTTAGTTCATTATTAAGGGCTTGCTGAGCAAAACCGTATCCAAAGGCAAGGGTTTGGGGCAAAAAGAAACCCACTATGCCCGTACAGAGCCCTCCTATGGCTGGCTTTATATGATTTGGTATTTTAAAGGACTTAAACAGCCCGGCTACGCCGTAAAACAATTTAATATATAATATTCCAGTGCCTACAAGAACAAAGGCAAGAATAATATAAGGTCCCAGCTCCAATGGATTACGGAACTGAAAATCAGGGGATTGAAACAGAGAACCCCAGCCGAATACCAGGCAATACAGGCAGTAAGCCACTACGGAAGAGATCCCTGCAGGTATGATAACCTCGGATTCAAACTCGGGATCCCTGTAGAGTACTTCCGCGGCAAAGAGGGCGCCGGCCAGGGGCGCCCTGAAAATACTGCCTACGCCCGCGCCGATTCCAGCTGCTATCATTATCCTTCGTTGCCTGTTTGAAAGCTTTAATTTTGTTGCCAGAAATGATCCGAAACCGGCTCCTATCTGGGCTATTGGTCCTTCTCTTCCTCCGGAACCGCCGGTTGTAAGGGTAATAGCGGATGCTACTGTTTTGATTATCGGGACTCTGCCTCGAATAAATCCGCCTTTTGTATGATATGCATCAATTGCAGCATCCGTGCCGTGCCCTTCGGCTTCCGGCGCAAAGGTATATACCAGCCATCCACTTAATAGTCCGCCAAAAGCAGGTAGAAATAAAAGAGTATAACGGCTGAAAGAGGTGTTTGTAGGTGTAAGCAGATGATGTTCTCCGGCAGGAGAAGGAGGCCGGTAACCGGCTATAAAATCCATGAAATAATGGAGCCCGAGCTGGCAGAGGTAATGAAAAATAACAGAGCCTAATCCCGCAATAATACCTATTATAACAAAATTAAAAGTCCATTTGCCTGCATGGGCTATGTTGATAGACTGATCTTTTACGCTGGCTGTATTAAACCATTTTTTCAATCCCATTACTTTGTATTTTCCAGATCTTCTACTCCCTGCAGTATAATATCAAACAGTTCGGGGATGTCCTTTTCTTCGAGACATGAAAAGGCAATTCTTAAATTTTTGTCATCTATGGAAATAAGGCCTACTCCATATTTATCTAAAAGATGAAGCCTTAAGGTCTCGGCATCTATTGATTTTAACTTTATACACATAAAATAGCCGGAATTAAACGGATAAACATCCCAGGCATCTTTGTATTTCGGATTAGCCAGAACAGCTTTAACGCGTTTTGCTCTGCTTTTAAGTATTTCAAATTTTTCCTTTTTTTCTGCGGGATAATTTTTATGCTGCATGGACTTTAACACAATTGATTGGCCAAGATGGGAAGCGTTTGATATGGAACCTCTTACGCTACCCGCCGTCTTTTTTTCCAGGGCATCATATAACGGCGTAGGATCGCCATTGACTTTACAACCGTAGGTAATAAAACCGACCCTTAAACCCCATACATAATTTTCCTTGGTGGCGCCGTCCATCTTTACGGCAAGCAGCCTGGGGTGTTTATCGCAAAGCCTGGCAAAAAGAGATTCTTTTATGGTTTTTTCTTCGTAAAAGAGTCCAAAATAGGCGTCATCTGCAACAGCAATGATGTTTGTGCCCTTGTCGGCCAGATCGGCTAAAATCTTAACAATGCTATTTCCTTCTTCATCTGTTACTGTATAGCCGGTTGGATTGTGCGGAAAGTTGAGCAAAACAATTATCTTGTCATGTTTTTTTGCTTCATTAGTGACTGTTTCCTCAAATGCCTTAAGATTAAATCGGCCATCATCCAAAAACATGGAATACTTGCTTATGTTTCCTTGTTTTCTTACATTTATAATCATGTTGTAGTTGCCCCACATCATATCAGGCAATATGATCACATCTCCGGGGTTTATCCAGAGATCTGCAAATACACTTATAGCATGAGTTATGCCGCAGGTAACAATCGGGGTACTTATATGTTTGTTCGCAAGGGAAGGGTTCTTTTCAAAAATTGAATTTTGCCAGACCCGCCTTAAATCGGCAACCCCAAATGATGGGGCATAGGTTAATGATTCCCTTGCTCGTATGTCTTTAATTGCGGCCATAACCGAATTAAAACGCATGGTTTTACCCTGTTCCTTTGCAATTCCTATTGTTGCATTTAATTTAAACGCCTTTTCCTTTGCCTCCGCACTCTGGCTTAAAATCCCTTTTGGGAAAAAGAGCTTTTTGCCGATATCAGACAACATCTCCATGAGATGAGGATTGCCCGCTGTGATTGTGCTGTTAAGCTGTTTTGCGATGGGATTCATAGATACAATCTCCTTGAAAGCCTATATTAAAAGAAGAAAACAAAAATCTTGAAAATTTTATACAAAAACATTATTTTTTACAATAAAAAAAACCCCGCCACATAATTGGACGGGGTTTGCCGGTAGATCGAAAACCGCATTACCTGTTTCCTCTCTTGGATGCCTTGAGTGGATTGATCTTTGTTTTTGTCGCAGTAGTAGCTGTGGAAACATGAGAGGCAAAGTTGCAGGCTCCATTTCTCCATTTTAATGAAGGATCAGGACATGCAGTACAGTACCAGCCAGATGAAAACTCAGCGCCGCGATTGCAGCCATTGCACTGGTCTACGACCTTATGGCAAATCCCACCATTGTAAGAGCAGCCTTTTTTTGTCATGAAAGCACACTCTATGCCTTCCTTTATCGTTGCGCAAACCATTGGAATCACCCCCTTTACGAGTTAGTATAAAATAAAACCGACGAAACATAATCAAAGAGATATTTATTGTCAATAAAATTTTTGGTAAATAATCATGGAATCTGTTTGAACCGCAAAAGCAAGCGCATTACCAGCTGTTTGCGGCGGGGAGCTTCAATAATTATTTTTCTTGACTATTTTCTTTATATTGTTTATTTATTTTAGTTTATCAATAAGTATTTAATTTTAATAAAAATAGTGGGTTACCGGAAACCATTTAAGCCGATTCTTGATCGGTAGGTTGAAGGCTCGATTCCTTCACGGCCCACCAAAAATCCTTGCTCTGGGATAATTCCCGGGGCTTAATATCCAAAAGGAGGTTAAATGAGAAGATACGAAACAATATTTATTATCAATCCTGATCTTTCGAATGAACAAAGGGTGCCCATTTTTGAGAAATTAAAGGGCTTGATCACTCAGCAGGGGGGTGTTCTTGTAATTGTTGATGAATGGGGGGACAAGCGATTTGCTTATGAAATCAAAAAAAAGTCGCGCGGGTATTACGTTCGTTTAGATTTTTGCGGGACCGGAGCTCTTGTGAACGAAATGGAGCGATCTTTACGGATTGACGACAGCGTTCTAAAGTATATGACGGTTTTGCTTGACAAGGATGCCGATGTTGAAAGAATAAAGAAGCAGATGGCTGAGGTTGAGGCAAGCAAAGAACAGACCGCTCAAGGCACAACAATAGCTTCCGATGATGAATCAACTGCTGCCGCAAAGGGCAAATCGAACGATTCTGAGCCTGAAGATGAGCAAGATCAACCTGAAACCAGCAAATCTCAAGCAGTAGAAAACGAAACAATGCAAACTGAAACCAATGAGGAGGAGAAGTAAAATGACTGCTGCTTTCAAACCCCAAAGACGAAACAGTGTCGATAAAAATAAAAACGATGCTAAAAAAAGAGTGTATAATCGTCGTAAGATTTGCCGTTTTTGTGCAGACACCAGTCTGGCTATAGATTATAAGGATCCCAAATCGCTTAGGTTTTTTATAACAGAGCGTGGAAAGATTATTCCGCGGCGAATATCCGGAACCTGTGCAAAACATCAGCGCATCCTGATGCGTGCAATCAAGCGTGCCCGTACAATTGCTCTTCTGCCTTACGTCGGTACTGTGGGCTATATTTAGAGATATTGCTGCAGTCTGTTTCAAGGAGAAAGTGATATGGTGCCTCAAACTATTCAAGGGAATGTCCCGATCGATATAGTAAAAGGGATTGCGATCACAACGCTTATCTTTGCAGCATCGATTTATTTGCCTGTCATAGGTTTGTTTTGTTTTCTTTTTATTCCCATACCGATTTTTTTTTATCGTTCAAAGCTTGGCAGAACAACCGGAGCCATAGTACTTGTCGCGTCAATCATTATGATGATTTTCATGATCGGCACGATATCGATCGATATATTTTTCTTTATAGAACTGTTACTGTTTGGTTTTGTTCTTGGTGAACTTATTGAAATTAACCTTTCTATTGAAAAGACTGTTTTATATGCATGCGCTTTAGTGGTGTCTGCAGGGGTTCTTGTTTTATTTTTTTACAGCAATATTTCTAATGTTGAGGTCATTGCTCTTATATCGGAATATGTGGCAAATAATCTCAAGTTAACAATTGCTTTGTATGAAAAGATGGGAATGCCCGAGGAAAACATCCGTTTTTTTTCAAACTCACTTGAAAATATACAGTATGTTTTATTAAGAATTATTCCTGCCATGATAGTGGTTTCAAACTTTTTCATGGCATGGGCGACCCTGCTTATCGCAAGACCTATTCTAAAATCCAGAGGTCTTTTTTACCCTGATTTTGGTTCTCTGAATTTATGGAAAGCTCCCGATTCTTTTGTTTGGGGCGTTATAGGCTGCGGGCTAATACTGATTTTACCCGATAGAGGCATAAGAATGATCGGCTTGAACGGGCTGATCATTCTTATGGCGATATATTTTTTTCAGGGAGTGGCTATTGTTTCATTCTTTTTTGAAAAAAAGCGCTTTTCATCTATATTAAAGTTTTTTTTATACAGCCTTATTGCGATTCAGCAGATTATAGCGCTTATTATTATAG
>JASEIZ010000104.1 GCA_030017395.1 Desulfobacterales bacterium
CTGGATGCCGGATCAAGTCCGGCATGACGATTTCAAGACTTTTTACGAGACCATCCTGTTTGTAATGCTTAAAATATTCTTAAGGTACAGCAACAGATTTTCTGCATGAATTTTATCCGGCCGGGGCGGCAGTTGCATAAGAATGCCAAGCCCCTCGCTTGCTGCATGGAAATCCTCGGATGAAAGGGAACTGACTGCAGCGCAATTGATCATCGGATTTGTTGAAACCAGTTTTCCCACAAATTGAAGACCGGTCATGTCGGAAAGCGATTCATCAGTCACTACCAGTTCAAAGCTGTTAACTGAAATCATGGAGAGGGCATTGACGCCGGACACTGCCCGTGAAATGCTCAAATTGACATTTTTTTCCATGTTTGATGCTAAATCAATAAAAAAATTTTTATCAGAACTTACCAGTAATACATGTATCATTTATCTCGCCTGTATCGAACTGTTTTGAACTGCAACAGCAAGCGCATTCCTCGCAGCTTGCTGCGGGATTAGCGAGCGAATCAAAAAATTTACAGAATTCCTTACAGTCGTTGCGAAGCACTGCCGTCAGGCATAACATTCCTCGCAGCTTGCTGCGGGGTTCTTCAATCATTTAAATATATTGTGAGACTGTAATCCAGTATCCTTCATGCCCTTTCAACTAAAATTTCCCCGCATCAGCCCTCAGTAAATTTGTTTTCACTGAGAGCTAATAACCCGGCAAAATAATACCCGAACTTTGTCATGCCGGACTTGATCCTGTATCCAGCGTGTTCCCTTGGATTCCGGCTTTCGCCGGAATGACGGCTTTAGGATGTTTAATTGCCGGAGTAATAATTAACGAAAAGGAAATATTGTTGAGCAATTTTCAATCACCCGCGATGTTTCCCGCACCCCGGCATTGAAAATACCGGGACAATCGGTTTTCCTTTTGCAAAAGAGTCAATCACCCTGTCCGCATTGCCGGAAATAAAAGGAATAAGTTCTATGCCGTTAACTGCAATGATATTTGCAGGCACTTCCGAAATAGCCCCGCATATCAGGATGGATATACCCATTTGTTTCAGCATCTCCGCAAGACGTGATGATATTACAGGATTAAAAGACGCAAATTGTCTGTTTAATACTTCGCCGTTTGCTATCTCCGCTAAAAGAAGCGTGTTTGCGACATCAAACACCGGTGAAATCCGGTTTTCCCAGACAGTAAGCGCAATTTTCATAATCCTGAATGACCTCCTTATTTATAAAAGAAGAAGCAAACAATATGCCAATGTGCCATTGCGAATTGATTTAACGCTGATATTTAATAATTGCAAATAGTTATGGTGCAGATGCGGTTATTGCATGGTTTTGCGCAGGCAGAAAGACGTGCAAAAAGGCGACTCAAAAAGTCGCAATTATGCAACATTATGAATGGTTTTATTTTCGGTAGGAGCGCCCGTCAATTTTTGGAAGAACTATCCCCAGTTTATTGATCTTTCGGAAAAGCGTGCTTTTATGCATTCCGAGATCTTTGGCCGCAGCCTTGCGGTTATAGTTGTTCCGTTTCAGTACATCCGCTATGATCTTTGTTTCCGCTGATTTTAAAGTATCATGTTCTGTTGCATGTTTATCCGCGGCCAGAGATTGCAAAGACAGGTTGATCGGCATATGTCGCAACTGAATTTTTCCCTCCATGCACAGCACAAAGGCATGTTCGATAATGTTTTCCAGTTCCCTGATATTACCGGGAAAATCATAGTACATGAGCGCTTCAAGCGCCTCCTGATCAATACCAATTACGGCCTTTCCGCTAATTCTGTTTAACTTGCCGATAAATCGTTCGACAAGAAGCGGGATGTCTTCCATCCGTTCCCGAAGCGGGGGGAGTTTCAACTGTACCACATTGATGCGGTAAAAGAGATCCTGACGAAACGCACCCTTGTCCACCATCTCAGAAAGGTTTTGATTGGTTGCGGCGATAATTCTGACATTCGCCTTTATTTTTTTTACAGCGCCTAAGGGTTGAAATTCTCTTTCTTCAATGACCCTCAGAAGCCTGATCTGAAATGCGTGGCTGGTGTCTCCGATTTCATCAAGAAAGATCGTGCCGCCTTCCGCCAGGGCAAAGTGTCCCGGTTTGTTTTTGATCGCATTGGTAAAGGCGCCGGCCTTGTAGCCGAAAAGCTCTGACTCAAGCAGCGTGTCCGGGAGAGCGCCACAGTTAATGGCAACGAATGGCTCATTTTTACGGTGGCTTAAATTGTGGATTGCCCTTGCCGCCAGCTCTTTGCCGGTGCCTGTTTCTCCCTCAATAAGTATTGTGCTGTCACTTTCAGACACCTGCGGCAGGATATAAAAAATCTTTTTCATCGCCGCGCTGCTGCTTACCATGTCCCCCATCTGAAAACGAGCAGAAAGCTCCTTCCGTAATTCTTCCACGAGACTATGGTCCCGGAATGTCTCGACCCCGCCAAGGATTTTTCCTTTTTTATCTTTTAAAAGGGAGGTGGATGCCGTGATGGGGATAAGTTTTTTTTCGCTGTTAATAATATGGGTAGATGTACTGACAAACGATTTGCCTTCTTTCATCGTTCTTTTTAAAGCGCAATCACCTTCACACATATTTGAACGAAAAACTTCCCAGCAGTGCCTCCCGATTGCTTCCGTTCGGGAAATCCCGGTTATCTCCTCAGCAGCGTGGTTGAACGAAGTGATTTGCCAGTCGTGGTTTATCGTAAAAACACCATCGGATATACTTTCAAGAATAATTTCCGTTGTGGTTTCATCCAGTTTTACAGTTCTTTGTAGTTTTGTCATTTTCCGTTATTTAAAAGGCAAATTTTCACCGTTTACCCTTTCCCTTGCAAGCTCGATATAGATTGAATCGGTGTAGTCGGAAACAATCTTCTTAAAAGCGTTTAGGCTTTTCTCGTTTTCATCCATTGTTGCATAAAGCCGGCCAAGATTGAAAAGAGCCTGATCCTTCATGATAGCGCCTGATTGCGAAACAATCATTTCAAAATAGTTCACTGCGGCCTTGTAATCCTTTTTTGCTTCACAATTGTAACCTGTTCCGCTAAGAATAAATGTGTTAATCGATGGGTAATTTTTAAAGTCTTGTAAAGATTTATTATACAAGGCTGTTGCCTTTTCATAATCGCCCGCATTGTAACAAATATTGGCATATATAAGCCCTGCAAGTTTTGCGGCATCCCTTCCTGAATATTTTTTTATAATAAAATCAAAATTCTGACTAATATTCTCATAAGCCTTTTCAGGTCCACTATCCTTTACAATCAAATTGTATCCGATTACAGCCTGGTCCAGCAAGGCAAATGCCCTGTTTTCGTCTTTATTTGAAAAATACCGAATCCCTGAAACAACGATTACAAGCAATAAAATTACACCCAAGGCAAATGATATTTGAATCTTATATTTTATCGCAGATTCTAATAATCTGGATGAGAAGCTTATAAATTCATCAGGTCCTTTTAGCAGTTGTTTCCTCGTTACCTTTTTCTTAGCCATATTGCTCCTTTCAAAGTTCTCTCACCAGACCAAAGACTGGTGTATCCACCCGCTGTCTCCATCAGCATGCTGAATATTAATCCACTTGCCTTTTTGTTTAATAACCTTAAACGGAATTCCTTTCTCAACATAAAATAGTATCTTATAGTTTAAGCCCGGCCCTGATCGGATGCTGCACTTTACACTATTTGTGATAACAGATTGAATTTTATTGATAAGTGATTTATGCACCCACCCTTCATCGTTTTCAAAATCACGAAAAAAGTACCATGGGCCTGATTTTTTTATAACAATAATGGGATAATATTTTTCAACCTTCCATAAGATATCATAATCAGTGCCCGGCCCGGAACGTATGTTGGCAACCGACGATGTCACGGTTAAGCGTTCAGCCAGGGCAATGCCGCTAAATATTATAAAAAAAATTATCGTAGCAACTATATATTTCATAACACTTAACCGTTCACGGAACGTTGAAATTGGAAATTGGAAATTCGAAACTTGGCCTTCATGCTTTCACGCGGCGCACCTGCTGCGACGTGTCGCTATCACGGCGAGAGCGCCTGCGCTGCACGTGTATTGTTCTTTCCAATTTCAAATTTCAAGCCGTGAACGGCTACCGTTTTCTTTAGTTAATCCCTATAATCTTTCCTCCCTGATACACACAAAAACACACAATCCATGCAAGAGAAGTGCTGTATAGAACAGAGAAAAGCATCCACTTAAAAGCTCCTGTTTCCCGCCAGATAGTTCCCATTGTCGCAATACATGGAAGATACAAAAGAACAAAGAGCATCATTGAAAAAGCGGAAAGAGGGGTTATGTCGGATTTGACAAGAGCGCTTTGAAGAGCATCAGGCTCTTTTTCAACGGCATAAAGTATGCCCATCGAGCTGACAACGATTTCCTTTGCCACGATACCGGTAAGAAGCGCCACGCTCCCGCGCCAGTCTATTCCGAGAGGCGCAAACAGAGGAGCAATGCTCTTGCCGATTTTCCCTAAAAAAGATTTTTCCGTCTTTTCCGCTCTCCGGGCCATTATAAGTTTTGCTATGGCCATATCCTTTTTTTTCTCAATTACATCTCTTTCAAATTTACCGGCAGCCGTAATTTCTGCCTCATATAAAGTTTCTACCCTGACAATTTCTGAAGCATAATCTAAAGAATACCGTATGTTCACGGGAAATGCCGAAAGCGCCCAAATAATAATAGAACCAATAAGTATCACGCCTCCCACCTTCTTTAAGAATATTTTGCCGCGATCCCACATGTGAATCAACAGGCTACTGATCATGGGAGCTCTGTATGGAGGAAGCTCCATTACAAACGGAGCATCAGCCCCTTTTAACAGAGTAGTTCTAAACAATCGTCCGGATACAATAGAAACTATTATTCCGATAAGATAAACCGCGAATATTACCGTGCCGGCTTTTGCGCTGAAAAAGGCGCCGGCAAGAACTATATAAATAGGTAGTTTGGCCGAACAGGACATAAAGGGAGTAATAAGAATGGTAAGAATGCGGTCCTTTTCGCTCTCAAGAGTTCGGGCAGCTACTACAGCGGGAACATTGCAGCCAAATCCCATAAGCATCGGTATAAAAGACTTCCCATGAAGACCGATAACATGCATTATTCTATCCATTAGAAAAGCCGCTCTTGCCATATAGCCTGTATCTTCAAAGACGGCTATGCAGAAAAAAAGGATTAGAATATTAGGCAGGAAAATTATAACGCTTCCTACTCCTGGAATTATTCCGTTTACAATTAAATCTTTCAAAACAGAGTCCGGCAGCAGGTTGTTCAGCTCTGTGGCAAAAAGATTAACCCCTCTGTCGATCCAATCCATTGGATATGCCCCCACAGAAAAGGTAAGCTGAAACATGGCCCAGATAAATAAAATAAAGATAGGGAATCCTAAATACCGGTGCGTTAAAAAAAAGTCGATATTTCTGGATATATCAACGCGATTTTGCGATGAACTTGTAAGCGTCTTCTTTATTATTCCGGCAATAAAACCGTACCGTTCATCGGTCATGACTATCTCAGGATCATCATTAAAACGATCCATAAGGTGCGAGCGAAGCGCGTGAATCTCCTGAAGCAGCTCATCTCTTTTGTCCCCTGCCTTCAGGAGAATCCGTTCCTTTACAATTTTATCATTTTCAAGCAGTTTTATTGCCGTCCATCTCAAATTATAAGCAAGCTTTGCCTTAACTTTATTTTCAATAAAATCTTGAAGCTTAACAATCGCGTTTTCAATATCCTTGCTGTATTTGACCTTGCGTTTTTGCTGAATTTTTGCTGGTGACCCTGCCAGCTCGATGGCCTTTGTTAAAAGTGTATCGATCCCCTCATTTTTATTGCCCACTGTAAATACTACAGGCAGATCAAGCAGTTCGGAAAGCTTTTCAGCATTGATTTTCGTCCCCTTTGTCAGGGCAACATCCGCCATATTAAGAGCAAATATAACCTTGCAATCGGTTTCTCTTAATTGCGTCGCGAGATAAAGGCTTCGTTCCAGATTGGATGCATCAATAATATCAATTACCACATCCGGACATTCTTCAAGCACAAAATCCCTTGCAACTATCTCCTCAATAGAAAATGGCGTTAAACTGTAAGTCCCTGGAAGATCGACAATTTTAAGATCATAACCAAATTTGCTGATTAACCCCTCTTTTTTTTCAACAGTTACCCCAGGCCAGTTTCCAACCTTCTGCCTGGTTCCAGTAATACTGTTAAATATTGTAGTTTTGCCTGAATTTGGATTGCCGGCAAGAGCTATGGTTATACTCTTTTTATGCATTATCAAGAGTCCTGTTTAACATCATCGACCGTTATTTGAGCAGCCTCTTCAACACGAAGGGATATATGATAGCCCTTAACTATCAACTCGAGCGGATCTTTAAGAGGCGCATATTTTTCAACATATACCCGGGTTCCCTTAAGAAAACCCATCTCTCTTATCCTTCTTTTCAAAATGCCATTACCGCTCATACCGGATATTATTCCGCTTTGCCCCTCCTTCATTTCGCTCAGCAACATATTCAATTCCTCGTGTTAGTTCTTTGTTGGCATTGATGGTTTCGTAAAAAACCTAAACCAGGCAACAAAGTATTTTCTGCGACAGGCCGCGCCCCAATACGTAACGACTGCGATCTATTGCAATAACCAGATGCCCCTTGCCGATATTTGTAATCACATCTATTGTATCTCCTATTTTCAAACCCATTGACAATAAATGCATGCGCACGTTTGTGCCGCCTGTAAAATCTCTGATAACAAGCCGTTCACCCTGTTTAGCCATAACAAGTGGTATTGTCTGTTTTCGCTCTTTAAGGCATTGGGAGCATATACCGTAAATCTCCATCTTATGCTGAAGCATGTGAAAATCATAATTTTCGGCTATCTGTAACTGCAAAAGCTCAAGCCGATCGTTACGAAATTCAATAATTCTTCTACATTTTGTGCAGATCATGTGATCATGGTGCTGGCATAAATGCCTGTGTTCGTACCTAACAAGCCCGTTATCAAACCTGTTCGCTTGAGCAAAACCAAAGCGACACATAAGCTTGATGGTATCTCTTACAAAATCGGGCTCAAAATGAAATCCCCCGTCTTTGAGAATTTGAACCAGTTCCCCGATAGTAACATGATTTTCTGTTTGTAAAAAAACTTCAAGGATCTTGAATCTGTCCTCAAAATTATCAATAAGCTCCTGCTTAAAAAGCTTTTCAAACTGCTGCTTTTCCTGATTGTGGATATGTTTCATCTCGTAACACCTATTTTATATTTACCGCAGAGCCGCAGAGGACGCAAAGAAGTTTATTTTTTTAAATTGTCGTGAGAG
>JASEIZ010000105.1:0-6354 GCA_030017395.1 Desulfobacterales bacterium
TAAAACTTCCTGCTCACCAGCTTCGATTTTTTTGGCTATTTCAACCTCCCCTTCTCTGCTTAAAAGAGTCACAAAACCCATTTCACGCAGATACATCTTAACCGGATCTGCTACCGTGCCAAAATCTGCCACAGAAGTATCATCACCTGCTGTCGTATCCCTCTCTATCTCTGTTTTTTCTTCGCTTCCGGATATTTCCTCTTTATTCCTATCAATAACCTTAATATTGAGATCATCAAATATCATTAGCGTTTCATCAATCTGTTCCGAAGAAAGCACATCATCGGGAAACGCCTCGTTAATTTCATCATAAGTTAAGCGTCCCTGCTTTTTACCTTTTAAAATAAGGTTTTTTAATATCTTCTCGTTAACATTCGACTCTATTTTTTCTTGCCGCATATTCGCCTTCTTTGGTGATATCTTTCTACTAACACTCTTTGCGGCCTTTTGCTTTTCACTTATCTTCTTTGGCAATGCTTTCCTCCCGGCTTTTTCTACACTCTTTTGCTTTGTCACCAATTTTTTTGCCATGTATTCCAGCCTCCAACAGACCTAAAGGTTTTTTATTTTGTTTTTTTTATCTGCATTTGCTTCTTCTTCAACAAACGTAATACCAGTTCATGATCATTGCGATCCTCTGCAGCCTTTATTTCCTGCAACAATTTTCTTTCATTGCGATATCTACTGGATTCAAATTGCGTAATAAGCTTTAAACACTCGTCACGATCCCACAACTCATCTCCCATTGCCAGAGATGCTATAATGCTTTTTTTGTCTTTATCATCAACAACAGCCATAAGCTCTGAAACCAGATCACCCGGGCTGTCCTTGCGCTTCAAAATAAACTGTCCGATGGATTTTAAAATATTATCTTCAAAAAGATTGAGCAACCCGCGATTATATACTTCCGGCAATACTTCTGGAAATTGAAGCATCATCGATATGATCTGACGCTCAAGCCTGTTACCATTATTTTGAAGCACATAGTCCGCAGAAGGGCTCGCAATATCCGATCTTTTTCCCGCAGAGACTTGTCTAACCTTTTCCAAAACCGCTTTTTCATCAATATCAACGCGCTCGGCAAGTTCCTTGACATATAATGATCTTGCGACATTATCATTTATAGCCGCTAAAGGGGCTTTCATGTCTGAAATAATATGTATTTTCCCTTCTGTTGAAAGCCCATGCTTTTTAACCGCGCAATCTATCAAAAACGAGATAACCCCTTTTGATTCTGCAGCCAGATTCATAAATGGCTCAGTCCCAAATTCCAAAAGATACGAATCAGGATCGTGCCCTGAGGGCAATACAACAATAGCGGCGTTCACATATCCTCTATCAAACACCTCTATGCTTCTTTGAGCAGCCTTTATACCCGCTAAGTCTGAATCATAGACAAGCACAATCCTGCCGTCTTTTCCAATAAATCCTCTGAGAATCTGCACATGTTCCGGAGTTAACGACGTTCCAAGGGTTGCGACTGAATTCTGAATGCCGTGCTGATGAAGCGCTAAAAGATCAAAATAGCCCTCAACAATAAAAACGGTTTTACTTTCTCTGCATTTTCCTTTAGCCACATGCAACCCATAAAGGGAACGGCTCTTGTTGTACACAGGTGTTTCCGGAGAATTAAGATATTTTGGCAGGGAATCATCCAGCACACGTCCGCCAAAACCAATAACCTGCATATTTATATCAAAAATCGGAAAAATTATGCGGGATCTAAAACGATCATAAAAACCGCTTTTGCCTTTTCTTGGAATAATCAACCCTGATTTTTCAACGAGTTCATCCGGTTGTTTGTTTTTTGAAAAATAAATTGCAAGATTATCCCAACCTTCAGGCGCATATCCAATCTTAAAATCATTGATAATCTCTCTGCTTATCCCCCTCTTTAGCAGATATTCCATTGCCTTTTTCCCTGATGTATTTTCAAGCAAGGCGCAACGAAAAAAATCCATTGCCTGTTTGTTTATCGCAAGCACACTTTCTCTTTGGCTGATTTGTCTTTTCTGCTCCGGAGACATTGTTTGAACAGGGATATCAATGCCGTATCGCCTGGCCAGCATTCTTACCGCATCAGGAAATGAAATGCCCTCCTGTTTCATAAGAAAGCTGAAAACATTTCCTCCAGCGCTGCATCCAAAGCAATAGAATATCTGTTTGTCGGTACTAACGGTAAAGGAAGGGGTTTTTTCCGAATGAAACGGACAAAGTCCAAGAAAATTTTTGCCGGACTTTTTTAAAACTACCACTTCTGATATAATATCAACAATATCGGCTGCATTTTTAATATCATTAATTTTTTCTTCTGGGATATAAACCGCCAAGAAATGCATCCTCCATTACCCTCTAAAGGGGAAAGTAGGTAGTATTGGAAGGTTCTGTCTAAATATGGAGAACTTTAAATATTATTTTTAAACTTTTAATATTATTATTTTATATTGTATTGTCAAGAAAAAATATAATAATTTAAGCCGCAAAAACTCGAAAACGTGTAAATACGAGCACGCACGCAGAAAGATCTTGGCGCTTTTTTGTGGCTTAGCTGATATGGAAAAACCAGATAAATTTTATTAGAAGAGATTTTAATGATATTTTTTTGACACTTCAATAGCCTCTCTCAGGCTAAGAGTTCCGCTATATAATGCTCTGCCGGTTATCACGCCGATAACTCCGGCGGATTTTAAAGGAATCAGGTTTATTATATCCTCTATTGTTGAAACGCCTCCAGAAGCAATTACAGGTATAGATACAGCCTCTGCAAGATGTCTGGTTTCAATAATGTTCGGACCGGTCTGCATTCCATCTCTGTGAATATCGGTAAAATTTATTGCGGCTACGCCGCAATCTTCAAATTTTTTTGCCAGATCCACAGCCATCATCTTGGTAGTCTGTGCCCAGCCCTCTATTGCAACCAGCCCATTACGCGCATCAATTCCCACGATTATCTGTTTCGGGAACTGTCTGCACGCATCTTTTACCAGTTGGGGGTTTTTGACCGCCTCTGTTCCGATAATAACTCTTGTCACCCCAAGATCCAGAAACAACTTAATATTATCAATATTACGGATTCCGCCTCCAACCTGAAGAGGCACTTTTATGCTCTCAATTATTTTCTTTATGGAACGCAGGTTCTGCGGACTTTTCTCAAAAGCCCCGTCAAGATCAATTACATGGATGATTTCCGCTCCTTCCTTCTCCCACCTCCTGGCCACAGCAGCCGGATCATCGGAAAAAACGGTTTCGGTATCCATATCCCCCTGAAAGAGGCGCACACATCTACCACTTTTTATATCAATCGCAGGTATTATAATCATAATAACAGTTCACGGTTGTCGGTTCACAGTTCACAGTTTTTTTAATGAGCTATATAATGATTGATGAACTCGTAAAAAGTCTTGAAATCGTCATGCCGGACTTGATCCGGTATCCAGAACGCATTGAATTTACTGGATTCCGGCTTTCGCCGGAATGACGGAAAAGAGAACTTTTCGACTTTTTACGAGTTCATCATGATTGAATCGTTTTGATTTTTAAAACGGTTTACGGTTATTTAAGTGAGCTAAAGTTGTTGCTCGTTACTGGTTGTTAGCTTTCAGTCTCTGGCTTTTATGTTTTTTTCAACCGTTAACCGATAACTGTAAACCGTAAACGGCCAATAATTATGTTACAGTTTGCTTGTCAGCGAGTATTAATTTCGGGAAAAGTTTGAAGCATATCTTCGAGCGCGGAAACAGCCATTTTATCAACGGTAATCCAAGCCCCTTTTCTTTTTAAAAAAGCGCCGATTTTAAAAAGATTTTCAAAAAGTGAAGATTGAGTCTCATCAAAGCGGCCTGTCCACAATATGCGGCGGCTGCTTACATCAACAAGATGGATATCAAATGCCGCAGAAGCAGGCGAATCAACAGAATATGCAGCGCCGACCCGTTCCTTGAAACGATAAACATATCCTGCCATAACTAAGTCAGCGCCTAAAATGCGCCCTGTCTCAACTATCTGGTCACGTTCCGACAATCTGTCTTCAGATCTTGATAACATTTCCGACCAGACACCCTGGGCCTGGCTCAAAGGAATTAACTCCATTCTTTTACGGCTTTCCATCAAAGAAATCAGGCTTTGCGTTAAAATATCCTCTGCATCATCAATTACCTCTCCGGTCATAAAAACATTGCCACACAAGGGACACCTGCTACTAATGTTTTCCCCATATATCCCGGATATGTTTTTAAACGGCAAAATTAGAAGTTTCCCCTTGTTTAAAGAAGCAGACGCCGGTTCCGGAGCAGTTACATGTGACCCGCAGGCAGGCAATAAAAACATAAAGAAAATAAACAAAAGCTTAAGCAACTCAGCATTAAAAAATTTGGGATTTTTTTTATCTGGTTTAATTATATACATATAGAAAACGCTCTTATAAGCTTCCTTTAGTGGAGCAAACATCTGATATACGCTCATCAAAAGAAGTTGCCTGGTCAAGGGCTTTGCCGGCAGCCTTAAAAATCGATTCAATAACGTGATGTTCGCTTTCACCGTATAATACATTAATATGAAGATTCATCCCGCTTTTGGTCGCAAACGCTCTGAAAAATTCCTTGGCAATATGAATATCAAAAGAGCCCAAACTTGAGCATATACTACCAGAAACGTTGTAAACAAGAAAGGGACGGTTTGACAAATCAACAGTAACGGAAGTTAAGGCATCATCCATCGGCACAACAGAATGACCATATCGTTTTATACCTTTTCTATCTCCAAGAGCCTTGTTAAAAGCATCCCCCAATACAAGACCGACATCCTCAACAGTATGATGAAAATCAACTTCGATGTCCCCTTTGGCAAATATTGATACATCAAAAAATCCGTGAACAGCTAAAAGGGTAAGCATATGATCGAAGAAAGGGATACCAGAGGAAATTTCATGGCTGCCCGTTCCGCTTATATTCAGCTTAATATTAATTTCTGTTTCCTTTGTTTTTCGCTTAACTTCAGCTATACGTTCCATATTTGTCCTCATATCCATGAAGCTTTTAAATATTTTTTATTTAATAAGGGCTCTTCAACCGTGAACTGTGAACGTTGAACCGCTCAACCCATATAAAAAATGGTGGAGATGAGGGGCCTCGAACCCCTGACCTCGGCATTGCGAACGCCGCGCTCTCCCAGCTGAGCTACATCCCCACAATTTTCTATTGTTTATCAGAAACTTAAGGGCTGGTCAATTTAAAATAAGTTTTAAGTTTTATTATGATATGATATAATATTATTAAGTTAGGCAATTTTACTATTAATCACCACGAAGATAACGAAGGATTTTTCTTTATCTTCGCATACTTTATGCTCTTTGTGGTAAAAAAACATCACTGTAAGCGCCTCTGGATTTTTTTTAAGTTAACTACATGATATATAAAACAAGGAAATGCAATAAAATCAATGACGAATAAAATTATATTAAATGATGCATTTAAAGGCTTTACTCTGGATCAGGATAAGATAGTACCCCCTGAAGAAACGGTTAAGCGGTTCAAGAAAAAACTGAAAAATCTTGACATCGATATTCTTAAACATACCGAAAGAATAGATAATGGGAGATTAGGCATACCTGTTTATATCAGCAGATGCGGCAGGGACGCATTGTCGGTTATTGGAACAAAAAAACAAATGGGAAAAGGAGCCACCTCACATCAGGCAGAGGCGAGCGCTGTAATGGAACTGGCTGAAAGATTTTCCTTTTACAGTTTCTACAATAATCCCGACAACTTTATTATTGAAAAATATAATAATATAAAGGACGTGGCAATACCCTTTGAGATGATCGCCAAGTCGGTTCACGATGATTCAAAAGAATTGGAAACAACCAAAAAAATATTTGAAAATACATCCTTAAAATGGACAAAAGCATATAATCTAACACAAGACAAAGAAATCTTTATCCCATTTGACTGGTTTTTCACAATCAACGAGTTTAATGGGACATCCGTCGGCAATTGTGCCGAAGAAGCCTTAATACAGGGGATTTGCGAGGTTGTGGAAAGACATACATCGTCCATAATCAGTCAAAACCGGTTAAAAACACCCTCGATTAGCGCTGATTCAGCCACAGAACCGCTTGTTAAGGAAATGATTCAAAAATACAGAAATGCCGGCATAAAACTTCATGTTTCTGATTTTACACTCGACTTAGGCATACCCACAGTCGGAATATTGGCCTATGATCCATCGACCTTCCCAGAAAGAAGCGAAATTGTATGGACTGCAGGAACAACACCGGATCCGCAAAAAGCCCTAAGCCGAGCCCTATCAGAAGTAGCCCAGCTTGCCGGCGACTTTAATACCTATTCCAATTATGTG
>JASEIZ010000105.1:6364-7299 GCA_030017395.1 Desulfobacterales bacterium
AGCGGACTACCCAAATTTAAAAAAATCAAAGAAACTGAATTCATAACCGATTCGGAAACTAAAATCGATATAACCAGTCTTCCGGATATTTCAGATAATAACATAAAGATTGAGGTTCAAAACTGCATTTCCATGCTTTTAAAAAAAGGTTTTGAAGCGATTATAGTTAATACAACGCATCCTTTACTGGAAATACCGGCCTTCTATACAATCATACCAGGAGCCCATTTCAGGGAACGTTCACTGGGGTCCAGTATCGGGATGTTTTCAGCCAAGCTGATATCAAAAAATAAAAACCCTCAAGAGGCAATCTTTAAACTAAAAAAGATGGATAGTTTGCTTCCTGGCAAGCACTATATCAAATTTTATCTTGGAGTATGCTTTCTATCCATTAATAACCCTGAAACAGCATTAACCTATTTCAACCGGGCGCTTGAACTTAACCCCATAAAACAGGATGTTGCGAGCATCTATTCCTATATGGGCGTATGTCTTAAAAATATTGGAGAATATAAAAAAGCTCTTGATGTATTAAAAAAAGGAGAAGAATACGACAACGCAAGAACAGATATTTACAATCTGATGGGTTTTTGCAATTTTTCTCTCAAAGATTATGAGAAGGCTATAGAGTGTTTCCAAAAAGTACTCAAACTCGACCCTGGTTCTGCAATCGATTATGCAAATATTGCTTCTAATTATCGTGATATGGGGGAAAGGGGAAAGGCTATCAAGTACTATGAAATAGCCTTATCAATAGATCCTGAAATTGATTTTGCAAAAACCAATCTGGAAAAACTGCGCCTGACATAACATGTAAAACAATCAACGACTTAATACCTTGTAAAATTTAATATTTTGTGTTATATTAAAGGAAATTAATCTCTAAGAGGAAATATATTTATGTCAGAAAAAAACCCGGAATGCCCGTTATATAA
>JASEIZ010000106.1 GCA_030017395.1 Desulfobacterales bacterium
TGTTAATTCATCATCGTTGATTCCATTTAGTGGAACAACATTAATTTTTATAGGGCTAAAGCCCTCCCTTTGGGCAGATTCTATGCCTTCCCAGACCTGATCGAACATGTCGTGTCCTGTTATGTTTTTATATTTTTGTCTGCTTAATGTATCCATGCTGACATTGATTCTTTTTATGCCGGCTGATTTAATTTTTTTAATATTATCTCTCAGTAAAACACCGTTGGTTGTTAGAGAAACATCCGCAACTCCCCTTATCTTGGTTAGCTCGCCAAGAAAATCATAAACCCCTTTTCGTATAAGCGGTTCTCCACCGGTAATTCGGATCTTGGATATTCCAAGCCGCGCCCCGATTCTAACGATACGCAGGATTTCTTCATATCTTAAAATTTCTTTATGTGGAAGGCGTTGATACAAGTCGTCAGAAACGCAGTATATGCATCGCAGGTTACAACGATCGGTAATAGATATACGTAAATAGTTCAAGCATCGATTGTGTTTGTCGATTAATTGTATATCCGGTAATTTTATTAAACCATCGTTATGCTTATACATCAATTTGTTTGTCTTTTCGATGTGTTTGCAATTAGAGACGACTATGAGGTAACCGAAGACAAATGATAACTATCTAAATAATCTACTTAATACTATAATAAAAATATGTCAATAAATTATTTGTAATCACTTGCTGTCTTTTACATGCAAGACAGTCAATTTTCTTCTTCAGAATCAAGCACCTCATCGTCTATCTCATCATCTGCCACTTTAATGGAGCAAACATTTTTTAATATTTTATGATCATCAAAATCATCCTCAAACAATTCATCGTCCCCAGGAATCTTATCTTCAACATCTTCTAAATCTATACTGTCTTCTTTTTTTTTTGAAAACGATATAGCATCATCAAAAAAAAGTTTAATGGGCTCTTTGTGTCCTGTGCCATACATTCTTATAATAGATTCGGCTAATTTGTCTGCATATAACCCAACAGGATATATATTATCTGTTCTCAACACGGATACCAGGTGCTTCTCACCCTTTGCAACAGCGGATTCTATATCATTGTTGTTATATGTCTCTTCGCAAACAAGTGAAAAGATCTCTTTATTTATTTCTAAGAATTCTTTAATTATCAACTCGTTTTTTTCGTCATTTCTAAGGATTAAATATTTTTGTTTCATTGTTTGCCTTCCAAAATTTTCTGTTGCAGTTCAAATGTTCCGCTTTTTTAATGATCATACAAGAAGATCACGGATGCTTTTAAGTTCTGATCGAATATAATTGAGTGTGTTTGATGAAGAATCCGCTTCTTTTTCAGGTTGTTTGGATTTAAGATGCTGCTTTGCGCCTTGAATAGTATATTTTTTGTTATACAAGAGATGCTTTATCTCCAGGATAAGTTCAACATCGTTTTTGCTGTACAGCCTCTGGCCAGAAGATGTCCTTTTTGGTTTTATCTTTGTGAACTCGGCCTCCCAGAATCGCAACACGTATGTTGGAAGCTCTGCGATTTTGCCGACCTCTCCGATTTTAAAGTATAGCTTGTCCGGCAATTCTTTTTGATATGGCCTGTTATTTTGCATATATAAAAAATTAATCAGGCTGGAAGTATTGCATTAAATTCCTTTATCAGCCTGTCTGTAATGTTCTTATGCAGAAAGTTTATCATTTCATCCTCAAGTGTTTCAAAGGCCGACCTGTATGTTATTCTAAGTGAAATGCTTTTTTTGCCTGCCGGAATCGGACTGCCTTCATAAACATCAAATAAATATAAGTTCTCTACCAGGTTTTCGTTAAGAACTTCAACACTTTTTATAATATTAAATGCCTCTATATCCTTATCGACAATCAGGGTAATATCTCTGGATGTTGACGGAAACTTCGGCAATGGTTTCGCTGATTTAATATCAGGTATAAATTCAATAAGATTGTCGATATTAAGTTCAAAAATATATGCTTGTTGTTTTAGATCATAATTCTTAAGCACTTTGGGAAGAACCTCTCCTATAATGCCTATTGATTTATTTTGAACAAAAAGTTGGGCAGTATGTCCGGGTTTTGTGTAGCAGCAGTCTTCAGGCCGCATGCGTGTAAACCTTACGTTTGTTATGCGCAGATTTCTTAAAAGCGCTTCAACTGCTCCTTTTATGTCATAAAAATCACAGTTTTTCCCCTTGGAAAGCCAGGAATCATCCATTCTGTTTCCAGTCCAAAGGCCCGCCAACATTTCAACCTCATCGGGCTGGCTGTCCTCTTTACCGGTATTGAAAAAAACATTGCCGATTTCAAACAGCTTAAGATTCTTATTCTGCATAGCCATGTTGTAATGCATTGTTTCAAGCAGGCCTGGAATAAGCGATGTCCGCAAAACCGATTGATCTTCCGCAATCGGATTTAATATGTTTATTAAGCGTCTTTTCTGATCATTTGATTTAAGTTCAAGACGATCGCATGATAATTTATTGATAAAACTATAGGTTATCGTTTCGGTAAAATCAAGGCCCACAAGCAGGCGCTTGATATGATATCTTGAATCGATTTTTTTTGACGGTCTAACAGCTTTGGCCTGTATAAGCGGAAAGGTTGTTTCAATATGGTTATAACCGTAAAGACGCGCTATTTCCTCTACAAGGTCTTCAAATCTACTTATATCCACCCTGAAAGATGGCGGAACAACTCGAAGTTGATCATCGTCAATTTTCTTAACCTTAAATTCAATAGAACTTAAATATTTCTTAATATCACTTTGGCTTAACTTAGTGCCCAGCCTGCGATTCGCAGAGCCAACACTAAGGGTGATAACCCTGTCAGGAACAGGTTTTGGATATTCATCAATTGTATCGCCGATTATATTGCCTCCGCAAATTTCTGCAATAAGTTGCGTCGCCCGATTTAACGCAAAGATAGTGCCGTTGGGATCTGTTCCGCGTTCAAAACGGTGGGATGCATCTGTGGCAAGCCCTGTTTTTTTAGAAGTTTTGCGAATACAGACAGGATCAAAATATGCGCTTTCAAGCAAAATTCTTGTAGTGGCCTGCTTGATTTCAGAATTTAATCCACCCATAACGCCTGCAAGAGCCACCGGTTTTTCACCATCGCATATCATTAGCATTTCCTGAGAAAGAAGGCGCTGTTTCCGGTCAAGAGTTGTAAGTTTTTCACCTTTTTTAGCTGTCCTGACAACAATTTTATTTTTTGCAAGACGGTCAAAATCAAAGGCATGAAGAGGTTGGCCGGTTTCCATCATTACAAAATTAGTTACGTCAACAATGTTGTTTATCGGCTTTAACCCCACCGATACCAGGCGGTCCCGAAGCCAGAAAGGTGACGGCGCAATTTTAACATCAAAAACAAGCCGTGCGCTGTATCTTGGGCAAAGATCAGGATTTAATATTGTAACCGAAGTGAATTTTGTAATATCTTCATCAGATTCAAGAAGGCTGATTTCAGGGCGGGTTAGCTTTGTAGCTTGAAGTGCGGCAATTTCTCGTGCCGTCCCAATTAAACTAAGACAATCCGGCCTGTTTGGGGTAAGGTCGATTTCAAGCACAGGGTCCGACAGGCTAAGCGCTTGATGAAGCTTTTCTCCGACAGCAAAACCTTCTTCGAGCTCCATTATGCCGTAGCTGTTTGCTCCAAGCCCTAATTCAACATCGCTGCAAAGCATTCCTTCCGATACCTCTCCACGTATAGAGCATTTTTCCAGCATGGTTCCGTTTGGAAAAATAGTGCCGGGAAGAGCGCATGGTGCAAGAATACCGTTTTTTACATTTGGCGCTCCACAAACAACAGAAACAACCTGCTCCCCTACATCCACATTACAAAGTTTAAGCTTATCGGAATTGGGATGCGTTTTGATCTCAACAACACGGCCTATGACAACCGTGCTGAGATAGCTGTATCTGTCTGAAACAGATTCGACTTCAAGTCCGGCCATGGTAAGAGCATCGGCTAAGTCATCAATACTCTTATCAACTGAGATATAATTTTTTAACCAGCTTAAACTAACCTTCATATTAAAACTGCCTTAAGAATCTTAAATCATTCTCATAGTATTTGCGGATGTCATCAATTCCGTATTTCAGCATGGCGATCCGTTCTATCCCCATCCCAAAGGCAAATCCTGTAAAAACCGATGTATCATATCCGACATTTTCAAACACAGCAGGGTGAACCATGCCCGCGCCGATTATTTCGAGCCATCCTGTTTGTGAACAGACTCTGCACCCCTTCCCCCTGCACATGACGCAGCGTATATCAACCTCGGCGCTTGGTTCTGTAAAAGGGAAGAAACTGGGGCGAAATCTCAGGCTTGTCTGTTCATCAAAAATCTGGTGAATAAAAGTGGTAAGTATCCCCTTGAGATCTCCGAAAGACACGCGTCTGTCCACAAGAAGGCCTTCCACTTGTTGAAACATCGGAGTGTGTGTTAAATCGGAATCACACCTGTAAACCTTGCCCGGAGCAATAATCCTTAAAGGAGGCTTCTGCTTTTCCATTATTCTGGGCTGAGTCGGAGAGGTATGAGTGCGCAAAACTATGTTTTGTGATATATAAAAGGTGTCCTGCATATCCCTGGCAGGATGATTTTTCGGAATATTAAGAGCTTCAAAATTATAATAATCTGTTTCAACTTCAGGCCCTTCAGCTATAGCAAAACCCAATCTAGAAAAAATATCACATATTTGCAGGGTAATTTGTGTAATAGGATGCAAAGAACCATGGTTTATAATTCTTCCAGGCAACGAAACATCAATACTGTCTTCAATTGCCGCTGATCTGGTTTCTATCCGTATTAATGCTTCCTTGAATGCTTTATCCAAGCTTTTTTTTGTTTCATTAGCCTTTTCCCCCGCTTTTGCTCTTTTTTCCTTTGGCATGCTCGCAATAGTTTTTAAGAATTGAGTAACAACCCCTTTTCGCCCAAGATATCTTACTGAAAGCTCATTGATCTTTTTGCTGTCGGAAACGGCTTGAAGCTCTTTAAGCGCATCCTCCTTAATCTGTTTTATGGTTTTATTCACTTATTGCTTTACGTCCTTAAATTTATAGTACAGGAATTTTTTTCTGACAGGACAACAGGATTGATGGCTTCGTAAAAAGTCAAAAAATACCGTTTTACGTCATTCCGGCGAAAGCCGGAATCCAGTAAATTCAATGCGTTCTGGATGCCCCCGTATCAAGTACGGGGCAGGCTTATCAAGTCCGGCATGACGATTTCGGGACTTTTTACGAGTTCATCAGGATTGACTCGATTAAAAAAACCATTGTACCGATACCCTGCTTATCAGCCAACTATCCTGTTAAGGCTTCAACTGTACAGTATGAGATATATATTGAACCGCAATAGCGAGCGAATCTAAAAATGACTGACTTTTCCTTACGGTCGCTGCGAAGCACTGCCGTCAGGCAGAACATTCCTTGTAGCTTGCTTGCTATAGGGTTCTTCAAACTTTTGCAGACTTTTTTCAATTTTTTTCAGGAACTGAGCATAGCAAAATCTAATAATATTTTCGTTCGTAGGATTTTATTTCATGATTAACATGAACATTATACAGTCTATCCTGTTAATCTTGTCAAAGTTTTAATAAAGTACGCCCGCATGGCGTTATATTCATAACTGTTGTGCAGCCAGGTTGGCTATCTGTGTAAATGCTAAGGGATCGGATATTGCCAGTTCCGCAAGCACCTTGCGGTCAAGCCCAATATTCGCAACTTTTAACCCGTGGATAAATTTACTGTATGACATGTCATTCATGCGAGTTGCCGCATTAATCCTGAGAATCCAGAGTCTGCGAAAATCCCTTTTGCGAACTCTTCGATCCCTATAAGCATACATAAGCGCTTTATCTACAGAATCAGCAGCTGTGCGAAATAATTTGCTGCGGCCTCCACGAAACCCTTTTGCTAATTTTAAAACTTTATTGCGACGTTTTCTTGCTTTAAAACCTCTCTTAATACGCATAATTTACTCCTTTTGCTATCAGCCAGGCTGCTACTTATAGAACTTAGCTCCACTTCGTTCCGCTTAACAATTCGACCAAAGTCGCTGGAATTTCTACAACTTGTTGAAATTCCGAGACGTTATGAATTAGGAAGAAGCAGCCGTATTTCCTTTTTGTTGGATTTGTCAATAATCCGGCCCTGTCTCAAAGACCTTTTACGTTTGGTGGTCTTTTTAGTTAGTATATGACTTGCATTCGATTTTGAAAATGCGAATTTGCCCGTGCCTGTTTTTTTGAAACGCTTTGCGGCGGATCTGTTTGTTTTGATCTTCGGCATGTTATATTTTCTCCTTTACAGCTCAAAAATCGATGGCGTGAGCAATTGACAAAAGCCGGCTCACGCCATCAAAACTTTTTAAAGGGTCTCATTAGGAAAATTATTATTAATCCGGTTTCCGGCTATTGTTTTGGCGATATAATCATTACAATGTTACGTCCCTCAAATTTGGGATGCTGCTCAACAAATGCTATGTCATCTATTTCTCCGGCAATTTGTCCTAACAAATCCCTGCCATGCTGTGATAGCACAATTTCCCTGCCTCTTAAAACGACGGTTACCTTGACCTTATCCTTCCTGCCTATAAATTTCTTTATATACTCTATTTTGGTCATAAGATCGTGATTCCCTGTCTTTGGACGTATTTTTATCTCTTTTACCTGAAATGAGCTTTGCTTTTTCTTTGCTTCCTGCAATTTCTTGGTTAGTTGATACTTATACCGCCCATAATCCATTATTTTGCAAACAGGAGGGTTTGCGTTAGGAGAAACTTCTACCAGGTCAAGACCAAAATCTGCGGCCGTTGCGAGCGCCTTATAAGTTGGAATAATGCCGATCTGATTGCCGTCAGGATCTATCACTCTTACCTCTTTTGCTCTTATCCTGCTATTAATGTTTATTCTGTCTGCTTTATCTGGTCTATTTGTTTGTTTGAATATTGCTATGCCTTCACCTCCTAATGTTACAGTTCAATCAATGCAAAAACTTCTTAATATTAAATCTTAATATTAAGTTACTTATTTGCAAAACTACCGCATATATAACAACATTAATAAATGCAAGAAAAAAATATGATTTAACACATTGATTTAAATACAGTGCATTCCTCACAGTTGATGAACTCGTAAAAAGTCCCGAAATCGTCATGCCGGACTTGATAAGCCTGCC
>JASEIZ010000107.1 GCA_030017395.1 Desulfobacterales bacterium
ATTTCCAATCGACCCCTCATGAACCCCTCGTCTTATAGACGAGGGTTGTTCAGTTCATAGCTTGAAGCTTCAACGCCAAGCAGCGGGGAGCTTCGACCGTAAGGAAGTTTGCCATTTTTAGATGCGCTCGCTATTGCGATTCAATACATTCATACTCCCCAGGCGAACAATAATCAATAGAGCTGTGTAGCCGCTTAACGAGGAGTCTATTTTTATTTGACCACATCAAAGACGGCTTTTCATAGACAAATTCAGAAAACACTATTCCTTTGTTTAAGGTCTTGCTGATTCTTTATGTGTAATTGATTCTATTGCGTCATCGTAGTTTGCTTTTACTCGAAGTAGCCATAAATTGGGATTGTTAACAAACTTTTTAAGTTTTTCACCTGCTTTAACAGCTTCTTCCCATGATGCAAATGCCCAATGGTAGTCCTTTGCGCCCTGATATTCAGTACTTTCATCAAGTTCATATGATGAGGCTTCGGAAAGAATTTCATTTTCCAGTTTCTTCCCAAAATCGTTGTACAATATCTGCACGACCACTTCGTAATCAGCTAAACGAAACATAAATACTTCCTTCTAATTTGTTTTCTAATGCTAAACATATCCATATCTACCAGCTTTGCAATACTCATAAAAACAAACCACTCATTGTTCGTTTTTTTGGAGGGGCGCCAAGCTTACCAATTCATATAATATTTCAAATTTAAGAAAAACTTCAAGGAGAAAATAGGAGACACCCTATATTCCTTCCGTCAAGCATAAAGCGTGCGTTTTCAATAAACGGATTAATTGAAGCTCCCCGCCGCAAGCAGCGGGGAATGCGCTCGCTTTTATGGTTCAGCGTTGACGACCATTCAGAACCTCTGGACATTTGAACCCGTGAACGGCTACAAAATGAGATAGCCACCGTAATAATATGTCCGAATATCATCTTCACAATAAAAACTGATTATGTTATTGATTATTTTTGCGCGGGGTGCAATAAACACTTCTCTTGCTCGGCTCAAAGTCCTCTTGACTTCAAAGTGTTTTTTACTGACCCATAAATCAATATCTTTCTTTTTACGAGTTCATTAAGGTTGATGCTCTCGTAAAAAGTCTTGAAATCGTCATGCCGGACTTGATCCGGCATCCAGAACGCATTGAATTTACTGGATTCCGGCTTTCGCCGGAATGACGGAAAAGAGAACTTTTCGACTTTTTACGAGTTCATTAAGGTTAGCTTTTGGATAAAACTGTTCAACATAGATCCCTTTATATTTTTAAACCTATCTGCGTTCATCCTGTTTTTTGATTTCTTTGAAAGGGATACATCTATAAATGTGCAGTTTAAAGCTGTTTTTCAAGTCTGACTGGATTGATATGGCCGCTTTATAATTTTCAACCGGAGAAAATCTGAAGAATTTCCATTGTTCAGGGGAAGCATTTAATGATTCATGAAAATTGATGCAAACATTTTTTTTATCAATTTTAAAACCGAATTTATCCAGACCAATTGAAAGCCCCATGCCTCTGGCCTTGATATAGGATTCCTTTAATGTCCAAAAATCAAAGAAAACCTCCTGCCTATCTTTGTCAGGACAACTTCTTAAATATTCTGATTCAGGCTTTGAAAAAAAACGGTCTGCAATATTTAAATCTATTTTCCGGCTATGATCTTCTATATCCATGCCGATTTCGCTGCCAAGAGCCAATGCGCAGGCAGTAACATTTCTGCTGTGGGAAATATTGAATTTGACGGGCATTGTAACAAGCCCCGGTTTCAGATCAGGCTTGCCGTAATTATTTTCTATGAACTCAAAAAGCTCAGGATCGCAACACGTACAGGCTGATAATACAAACCGCAGCAATGCTCTTGTTACCAGACAACTATGTTTATCCTTTTCAAAAACATACCTGTTTACTTTCCTTTTTTCATTTTCACTGATCACGGAGCGGTATCTGTCCAGCAGCACGGTGTCTTTTATCTCATCAATCAGGGTGTAGAAAAAATGAATTTCATCAGGTTTGAGGTCAAACATTTTCATAGACAAATTCCAGCAACCCAGTCCTAAGCTCATTATAGACTTCATAAAAATTTCTAAGAATAATATCGGTGATTTCTTTATATTTAAATTTATCTGCGTTCATCTGTGTGAATCTGTGGCTGAATTGTTGCCTGAATTATATTTAAATTCCGCATTTCGTTCCCAAAAGGCGTCATAATGCGATATATTTTAGAACGCTTGCCGAGCACTTTGTTTTGCATGGTGAAACCGGCATAGGTGCCGGCCGGCCCTACATCAATAATATTATAATCACAGGTCGTGTCCTGACTCAGTGTTTTCAATGCTTCTGAAAATCTGATCCGCTGCCTGGCAACATTCCAAAAATATGTTGCATCAAAAGATTTCTGCTTCTTTCCAGTCAAGCACGAAATAATATCAATCACAGGGGCTTTTGTGCGGGCTGATTGAAAAGATTTTGTACAGAATTCAATTGAGTGGCAAAAGCTCACGTCCTTATCCGGAAAAAGACGAAGTCGCATCACATCCCGAATTTCATCTGTCAATCTCATGTTTTTTTGGAATATTGACATATTATACTCTTTTCAAATATGCTGTCAAAATATAGAATAATAAGGCAAAGCAAATATGCCTGTCAATCAATGGTTAGGAGCAATGAAGTGGTATAGGTATAGCACAGACACATCTAAAAGTGTGATCGAACTTACTGACCGGACAGAAACCACAGCAGTTTACAATCTTAAGAGATGAAAGCAATTGAAGATTCCCTTTAATCTACCTAATATTGATCTGATCCTGAAGTTTTCAAGGCCTTTAAAGACGACATAATTATTATATTTTCATTAAAAGCAATGTGATATATAGCATATAATTAAAATCAAGAAATAATTATGGGGCTTGACAAACTTGATGAACTCGTAAAAAGTCCCGAAATCGTCATGCCGGACTTGATCCGGCATCCAGAACGCATTGAATTTACTGGATTCCGGCTTTCGCCGGAATGACGTAAAACGGTATTTTTTGACTTTTTACGAAGCCATCAAACTTGGAACATCCCTAACTTACAAAGAGCTCGAAGAAAATTTTGTCCGAAAAGAAAGTTAAAAAAGGTTTTACATATGGAAACAGGAAGTATCAGCGAATACCTCAAATTCTTTGCCGCCCTGATGGCCATTGTCAACCCTGTGGGGGCCATCCCGATCTTTATTAATCTGACAGCGGGTAAGGATAAAGGGGTCCGCAACAAAAACGGCTTCATGGCTTCTATCTCGATGGGCATAATTCTTATTGTAGTCCTGTTCAGCGGCGACGCTATCCTTCGCTTCTTCGGGATATCTGTGGGTTCTTTCCGGGTCGGCGGCGGCATCCTGATTTTGCTAATGGCCATCTCCATGCTGCATGCCAAGATGAGCCGTGTCAAGCAAACCGAAGAGGAGGAGCTCGACTCGGCTGAGCGGGACAGCGTGGCCGTGGTGCCCCTGGGCACCCCACTCCTGGCTGGGCCCGGGGCGATAAGCACCGTTATCCTCTACGCTCAGCGCTATACATCTATCGCACACTATCTTTATCTGCTCGGTATCATATTGCTCCTGGTATGTCTGACCTTTCTTTCGTTCCGACTGGCCCCCGCTATTGCCCGACTGCTTGGCAAAACAGGCATCAACGTGGTAACTCGGCTTATGGGCCTAATCATGGCTGCGGTGGGCGTGGAGTTCATTGCCAACGGCCTCAAGCAGCTTTTTCCTGTTTTGGGCGGTTAAGCCCGGATCAGTATCAGTGGCAGACTTACCTTAGAGGCAGGAGTGTTACTTTATGATAAATTGAGTTCATAAACAGGTAAACAGCCCGATATGTCGTTATATGGTTGATAGTATTTTTATATAGTTAGATTAGCCGGCCTGCTTAAGGGCTGGAAAAAACATAAGTATCATATTTCCAGCACCAGCCCCAGTGGACAGTGATCTGAACCGAAAATGTCATTTTCAATAAAGGCATCTTTGATCCACCCCTTTTCCAGCATGTTCCGGGTCACAAAAAAGTAATCGATTCGCCATCCCGCATTGTTTTCTCTGGCATTGAACCGGTAGCTCCACCAGGAGTATTTTACGGTATCAGGATGCAGGTGGCGGAAGGTGTCCACATACCCGTTTTCGATGATTTTATCCAGCCAGTCCCTTTCGATCCTGAGAAAACCGGAACGTTTGGCATTGGGCCCGGGATTTTTCAGGTCGATTTCGTTGTGGGCGGTGTTGAAGTCGCCAGTTATCACTAAACTCCTACCCGCATCTTTTAAAGCATCAGCATAAGCAAAAAACGCAGCATAAAAATCCAGTTTGTATTGCAGCCGCATTTCACTCATCTGGCCGTTGGGAAAATATACATTGAAGAAGATAAAATCATCAAAGGTCATTTCAATGATTCGACCTTCGTTGTCGAATCCGGGCAGACCGATGCCATACCTGATCTGTATGGGCGTCAGTCGGGAATAGGCTGCCACGCCACTGTATCCCTTTTTGACGGTAGCATGAGAAAAATAAGACGCGTATCCATCCACGTCGGTCATTTCAGGGGTCAATTGATCGACCTGGATTTTGGTTTCCTGAAGAGCCAGGATATCGGCATTGAGTTTTACAACAGACCGGTGAAAATCCTTTTTCAGCACCGCCCGGAGGCCGTTGACGTTCCATGAAACCAGTCTGATTGTTTTGGATGCCATTTTTTTATCTCCTTGCTCGCATACTATCGTGAAGTTTTTACGCCAATCCTGGTGCATAGCCGGGAGGCCGGGCACCTGCTGCAAAACGGCGATATCGGCCGGCAGATGACCTGGCCGAAGGCCACCAGCAGTTCGTTGTATTTGATCCAATGCTTTAGAGGCAGTTTTTTGCGCAGGGCAAATTCGGTTTTATCCGGAGTTTTGGTTCGGACATATCCGATGCGGTTGCTGATTCTGTGAACATGGGTATCCACGCAGATGGCGGGCTTCTGGAAACCCTCTACCAGCACCAGGTTGGCGGTTTTGCGGCCCACGCCTGGAAGTTCCAGAAGCGCATCCAGCTCGTCGGGGACTTTACCCTTGTGTTTTTCAATGATAATCCGGCTGATTTTTACCAGACGGGCTGCTTTGGTGGTATAAAACCCGACAGGGTAAATGAGCTTTTGAATTTTGTTTTCACCAATGGCCAATATCTGTTCCGGGGTTTGGACCTGGGCAAAAAGCCTTTGGGCTGCCTTTGCGGTGACCTCGTCTTTGGTTCTCAGCGACAGCAGGGTGGAAACCAGTATCTGGAAAGGGGTTGCGCCCCGTTGGGCGATAAAGGTAATTACCGGTGGATTCCACTGCCGGTAATTAGATTCAATCGCGTGGATAAAACGATCGATGTCGAACTTTTCAGCAGGTGTACTCATATCGTTACAACCGTTCAAGTTGAAAAACCTGGAATAGATCAATACGATTAGTATGGTTCAGGCCTTTTTACAGAGCTGGTATCGGTCCATTCATGTTTGCTTGGCTTGATACATGGCGATATCGGCATTTTTCAGGAGGACGCCTTCATCTATTCCATCATCGGAATAGACAGCAATGCCGATACTTGCCGTCACAACGAGTTGATGAGTGTCGATTAGGAAGGGTTTCCGAAAACTGTCAATAATCTTCTGTGCAACCCGGATCACATCTTCTGTTCCCTTCAAGTCAGGAAAGATCAGCACAAACTCGTCGCCACCAAAGCGCGCAACAGTATCACCTTTCCTCAGAGCTGCGCTTAGCCGCTCTGCCGCTGCTTTGAGAAGAACATCTCCCACATCATGGCCCAGAGTATCGTTCACGTTCTTGAACTTATCAAGATCGAGCATGCTGACCGCAACACCCTTTTGATTCCTCTGGGCCTGGGCCAGGGCAATACCCAGACGATCGGAGAAGAGCTTCCGGTTGGGAAGACCCGTCAGAGAATCATGGTAGGCCATCTGCCGGATCTTTTCTTCCGCCCGCTTGCGCTCGGCCAGTTCATTTTCATTGGAAACGATCGCCTTTCCCAGGTCTTCCATCATCTGGTTAAAGCTTTCAACCAGCACCAGCATCTCTCCGGTCGTTTTAATTTCCACCCGAGTCGTCAAATCCCCTTTTGCAAAACGGATGGTGGCATGAACAAGCTCAGCAATCGGATCTAATATCAGTTTTTTTGAGGCAATAAATAAACCGGCTCCAACTATAAACATTATAACCAAATTGAGCACAACGATTAACATTATAGTTTTTACAACTTGTTGATTGATCTTATGCTCCGACAGGCCAAGAGTAACCTTACCGATAGTATCAGTGTCGGATGTGATTGGAGTAAATATTTCTATAACCCCCGCTTGCGTTTTCATGGTTGCGATGATGTCCTTCAACTTACTGTCTTTTGGTAATGCTGAAACGATATTTCTGACTCTTGGCCAGCGATAGTCAATACTGGCATATTGAGAAGTAAGGAGGTTACCAGAGGCATCCCGGATAACTGCATAGAGAACTTCCTCATCTTTAATTGCTTGGTTTACAATAATGTCCAATTCAATACGGTCCTTTATAACCAAAGGGTCTTTGCTGAGTTTGGTTATGTAGGATGCAATACCATTCCCCTTGTTTATTAAAGAATAATGAAGCATAGCTCTTTCGTTTATTGCAATTAGAGTGCTTATGACAACTGTGCTTGCAAGGAGAATGGCTGATACGATGATTAAAAATTTGAACCCGATACTTTGTCTCAACTTTTTATTAAACATTTTGGTGCCATTCCCCTGTTGTTATAATAAAAAATTTTGTGCAGGAATTATTCTATAATCTTTGTCACCGATTTCATAAAAGACGGCGGAATCTTAAACTGTCCTGCTTTTGCTGTCTTTATGTTAATAATCAAATCAAAATTATTCAGTGTTTCTATAGGAATAGATGACGGCTGCGCTCCCTTCAAGACCTTTACTGCATTTCTTGCTGCCAGGCAGCCAACAGCATAGGAATTTGCGCATACGCCCAGAAGTACCTGTTTACTTACTAAGTGTTGAGTGCCAGGACATCGTTAACGATTTTATGTGCCAAGACATCGTTAACACT
>JASEIZ010000108.1:0-344 GCA_030017395.1 Desulfobacterales bacterium
TTCGGGACAGTTGAAGATCTGAAAAAAGATCTTCTGGGAGAATGATGTACAAGCTATCTTGGTCTAACGGATTTCGTCGTGGTTTCAAGAAATCAACACGTAACAATCCGCTTTTACGTGAAAAGATTTTCTTGGTTCTGGAAAATCTCAGCAGTATGCCATTCGATCCAGTTCTTAAGACGCATAAGCTGCATGGTAAATTGAGTGGACTTTGGGCATGCCAAGTAGACTATGACTGCCGAATCGTATTTACTTTTGAAAATGAACCGGATACCGAAAAAGATTTGATTGTTCTGGTGGATATCGGAAAGCATGACGAGGTATATTAAGCTCATGAAGCAGTA
>JASEIZ010000108.1:354-6985 GCA_030017395.1 Desulfobacterales bacterium
AAATTTGCCCGTAAGGGCATGGTTCTTTTACAGATCGTACGCCTGCCCTGTTCAATTCACGCAGTGAGGAGTGTAACGCATTTAACCGGGGTCCCGATCAGGAAATAAATAAAACCCTTAGCGTCCCTGGCGACTTAGCGGTTTACCCAGTTTAATCCCGGAGGGCTATTCAACCGGGGTTCAAGAAATTAAAAACTCAAAATTATACTGAATCCTGCTTGCCCTGTTAAATCTGAAGAACATTTAACCGGAGTCCAAACAAAATATAAAAACAACCGGCAAACGCATTGCCGCCATGGTTCCCATGCACACGTTCGGCCATCCATGCAAGATCAAGATGGGCCGGTTAATTGATCTGGCAGATCAATGGAACATTCCCGTTGTGGAAGACGCAGCAGAGTCCATCGGATCCAGGATTTTAACCAGGCATTGTGGAACCTTTGGAAAAGCAGGTATTTTGAGCTTTAATGGCAACAAAACAATTACCTGTGGCGGTGGTGGCGCCATTATTGCCAACGACGCTGCCTTGGCAGATAGAGCCAAACATCTCACTACCACTGCAAAAGTAAATCACCCATGGGAATATGTTCATGACGAACTTGGCTATAATTACAGGATGCCGAATTTGAATGCCGCCATGGCATGTGCACAACTTGAACAATTGGATGGAATTTTAGCAGATAAGCGCAAACTGGCAAATGCATACAATGCGTTTTTCAGTGAAACAGACTGGTGTGATTTTTTCAGAGAGCCTGATGGGTGTACCAGTAATTACTGGTTGAACGCTGTCATTACCTCTGATAAAAAACAACGGGATGATCTTTTGAAGGCCACAAATGATTCCGGTGTAATGACTCGCCCTATCTGGAAATTAATGTCTGATCTGGAAATGTATAAACCATGCCAAAAAGGGGATTTGAAAAACGCCCGATGGCTTCAGGACAGGATTGTAAATTTGCCGAGTAGTGTGAGAATATGAAAAGAAAGCAACTTATGATGAAATCGTAAAAAGTCCCGAAATCGTCATGCCGGACTTGATAAGCCTGCCCCGTACTTGATACGGGGGCATCCAGAACGCATTGAATTTACTGGATTCCGGCTTTCGCCGGAATGACGTAAAACGGTATTTTTTGACTTTTTACGAGTTCATCAAATATAATATATCTTTGAATAGTAATCTTGATAATGCATTTCTTTTTGTTTTCCGTCCTCTCAACGGAAAACAAAAAAATCTTTAAACTCAGCGTTCTCTGCGGCTCGGCGGTGTTTTTTCTGTCATAATATGTTATAATTATTTTATATATCCCCTTTTAACACATCAATCATCGTAAACATTCTTCCTTTTATCCCCTCTTCTATTTTTTTGTAAAGATAGGAAATGGCATCAAGGGTTCCTTTAGCATATATATCGCGGCCGTTCACGTTATGTGTAAACTCAAAGCGCACTGTCCGGTCTTCTGAAATCAGCGTGTATGTGTGCCATCCGTGCCCTGAAAGATATTTTTCCGGAATGCCGAGCTTTGTTTTTTGAGTTTCAGGATCACGTTCCATTATAATTTCCTCCTGGTTAAAAGGCACGCCGAATTCATTAAAATACCTTATCATTGCCTTGGCGGTTCCGCTGGTGTCCGCCTTGCCTTTTTGATGACTCTCCCTTATCTGAAGCGAGTATCCTTTAAAAAGACCGGGAAACGATTTTGCCCCGTACTCCATCATGGCCTGGAAACCGACTATCTGTTTTGCCATGTTGGGCGCTACTACAGCAGGAATGGAAGATTTTTTTATCGTATCTTCAAGAAGCTTTCTGTCTCCTCCTGTAGTGCCCATCACAAAGGGAAGATTGTGTTTGCAGTAAAACTCCGCATTTGTGTTTACGGCCGAAGGATGTGTATAATCCACGCTAATAAAGGAAACCTCCCTGTCAACTATTTCGGTTACAGCATGGTTCCTTTTTCCCGGCTGGACAAGGATTATATCTGAAGAGTCCATAACATATTTGGTCTCGACAATCTCAGGGCCTGTAAAAGAGTATGGAATAACTTCAAATCTGTCATCACCAAGAGCATGCTTTGCCACATTCACCGCCATATTGCCTGGAATGCCGTTTATCATGATTTTTATTCTGTTCATTTTTACTTCTCCCTTTTAAATAGTTATATCTGTGTCCTCTGTGTTCTCTGTGGTTTCATATCTGCCTTTTTTGTGATTTTCGAAATCGTTGATTTTAACCGCGGGAATTGTGTATCTTCAACAGCCGACAGGTTATATTTCAAACTCTCTGTTGCTGGTGGAATAAATTGCTCAAAGTATGTTTTGCCCTTAACCCGGCTTAAATATCCGAACGCGCCCAGTATCTGAAGGTTTCTTGTTATCGCGCAATAGTTATAACACAAACAAAACCTCTTTCTGTCAATATGAATATATGATGAAAGTTCATCGATACAATAATCAAGCAGTTGATGCTGCACATCACGGGGAAGCGCCACATATGGATCAATCAGCAAAGATGCAAGATCATACTGAATCGGGCCTGTTCTGCCGCCTTGAAAGTCTATAAAATAAGGCTTTCCGTCTTTAATCATGATGTTTCTGGACTGAAAATCTCTGTGCATAAATCCATTAACTGAAAATTCAAGCGCCTTGTCGGCAAGCAATATAAACTCATCTTTAAAATCATCATAGCATATATTGAGTCTGAGATACCTTCTTAAAAAAGCGTCTACAAAATAGCGGCATTCATTCTCAAGAATAACTTTTTTGTTGTAACATGCTGTCTGGCAGGTCCAGGATCGATCAAACTGTTTGGCGCCAAAAATAGACATTTTTATAAGAAGCTTTATAATTGATTTGTAATGAGACAAAACCCTTTTGCCTGCTTTAACGACTGCCTGAAGATTGACATCGCCTAAATCTTCCAGAAAAACAACTCCTGAAAAAATATCATGCAGATATATTCTGGGCACTGGTATTCTCTTGTCGTACAGATGGCGGCCGATTAAAACAAATGAATCTATCTCAAAGGTTCCCGGCTTTTTTCTGATACCGTGATCAACCATAACAAGGGATTGCCCTGCTGCGGTCAGCCTGTGCCACTTTCTGTCCGAACCATCCCCTTTCAGCTTTGAGCATTCTATTTTTTTGCACAGACAACCCGGAAAAGCCCGCTTAAAAGCTTCGGGCGCCATCTTGTCAAAAACCGTCTCTTTATATCTTTCGGGTGTTCCAATATCCTTCCAGTAATCTTTTTTTGAGATATAAGCTTTTACCTTTTTGCCTGATAATATTAACTTCCTGTACACGTCGATGCTGCATGAAAAGATCCCGTCCGGTATGAATTCGAGAATTTCAGGATCAAGGACCTGTATTCCTGTAAATGTGAGTTCCCTCGCATAATCGAGGTTTGCTTCTTTTCCCTGAGCTGCAATGCCTGTGATAAAATTGTTTTTATCTATCCGTACGTTGTTAAATTCTGCACAATCATTAAGAACCAATGTTGCCTGATGGTTATGTCTTAAGTGAAAATCATATACCTCACGCAAATCAATATCTGTTACAATGTCGCTGTTTATAACCATAAAGGGTTGGTTGTCCCAGAAATCGGCCGCATTCTTTATGGCTCCTGCTGTGCCGAGAATCACGGGTTCGTAACGGGCACATACGGGAATAGCATATTGTTGTGATGCTAAAAAGGAATCTATTTTTTTATGCAGATGATGGGTGTTTATGATAACAGCCTTACAACCCGCCGACTGAAGGCTGTGAATTATGATATCCAGTAAAGGACGACCTGAAATAGTAAACAGAGGTTTGGGTGTGAATCCGGTAAAGGGAAGAAGCCGCGTGCCCAGGCCGGCGGCAAGTATCATCGCCTTCATAAAGGCCCCGCTATGATTAAAGACAATTTAAATAACGCTGTATCGCTTTGGTGTAATATTCAATCTTCTCGGTATCTTGCGAAGATTTAACACCGTGGGCAGCAAAATAATCCACGGCGTTTTCATAGTTGATTTTTGAAAGAGCTTCTTTGCGCTCAATTTCTCTTTTTTTATACATACGATTCCCGGTGGCCTGTATTTTTTTCAAGATATCCTTTGTGTTAAGCAAGCTATCGGGCGACCGCTCCAGATGCTTCAAAACTATCAAGTACGATTCAAAATATGTTTTAAGAAAACCGGAAAACAGCTTCAGGTCTCTAAAGCCTGCCGAAGTCAGGTTATATGTGTCCGGCAGTGTCGGGTGAGGCATCAACACAGCTTCATTAATAAACGCTTTTATGTTTTTCCGGATAAAATATTCTGATGTCTGGTCCACATTATATGCAAATTCATTTTTAAAGAACCCCTGAAGAAAATTATATCCAATGTTAAGATCAGATGCAGAAAACTGAAATGCATCCTTTTCTAAAATCGCAAGAGCTGTAAAGGCCGCGGGAATAAAAAAGGCAATGCAATTATTTTTATAATATTCCAGAATCGGTCTCTTGTTTTCATTTACCATAAATTGTGCGCCGGCAAATCGACCGTCCATATTCTTTGAAGTCTGTATGATGAATTTTATGTTAATATAAGAATCAATAACCTGTTCAACAGCATAAACATTGTCGAGTAAAAGGGTGTCAGACATCTCGATTTTCTGTGACAACAGATAATTCATATAGATTTCCACATGTGACATAAAATGTTCATAAGTAAACATTTTCTTAGAACAATTCAAAAGCACACTTGCGACAAGGCCGTGCGGAGTAACCACCGAAACATTGTTTATGGCGTTTATGATCCTGAACCCGAGTTTGCGGGTCAGTGTATTCCGTTCCTTTGATGTCATGTCCTGGATCAAAACATTGTCTTGTGATAAAAGCTCATTGAGCGAGAGAGGCTGGTGAAATTTAATATATATTTTTCCGCACCTTTTCTTAAGCAGTTTTCTTGCTTTAATGATCTGTAATAAATTTTCCGGTTCTTTTTGTCCCCCTTCAATTTCGTTAAGATAAGAACTCTCTTCAATAACTTTGTCATACCCGATATAAATAGGCACAAATATCATATCATCACAGACCCCGTCTTTATATGCATTGATCAAAATGGAAAGCAGCCCCAACTTGGGCAGTATCAACTTCCCTGTTCTACTCCTGCCGCCTTCGATAAAAAATTCTATATTAAATCCTTCTTCAAGAAGTTTATAAATATATTCTACAAAAACCTTTGAATAAAGCACAGCCCCTTTGAATGTTCGCCTGATAAAAAATGCGCCTCCCCCTCTGAATATTGGGCCCATGGGCCAGAAAGAAAGATTCTTGCCCGCAGCGACAAGCGGACATGGCATATTATTAACGTAAAGAATATACGAGAGTATTAGGTAATCTATGTGGCTCTTATGGCAGGGAATCAGAATCAACGGCCCTTTTTTCGACATGCTTTTTACCTTGTTAAGCATATCCATGTTGACCGTAACTCCTTCAAATATTGTGTTTACAATCCACTTAATCAGTCCGGCAAAAATCTTTATTATTACCATATTATATTTGGCGGCAATTTCATCAAGATATTTATCCGCCTTTTTATGTACCTTCTGAATCGACATATCACGCTTTTTCGAATAATTTTCCATAAAGCTTTGAAGACGATCATTTGTCAGGATACTTTCCTTAAGCTCTTCCCTTGATTCCAGGATGGGTCCGAGAGTGCTCTGGCGATGGCGGTTTATCTGAAGCAAAAGATTGCGCCTCAACACAAGCGACTGATATTCAATATCCCGCTGCCGGATTTGCTCTGATTCTAAAAAATCTTTTAAATTAACCGGTTCGGATATTTCCATAAATACCTTATCGGAATTCTTGAAAAGGGTAACCAGTCGCCTTATTTTTCCTGGTTTTTCTTTGGCGCCAAGCAGAATATCTTTTATAGTAGGAGTAGATCTAAGCGGCTCTTTACTAAAAAACATCAGTTGAGGAACAATAAAAATCGGCCTGCCACCTATTTCGATAGATTGCTGCATTTCGATAAGATATTGCAGGGGATCTGTCTTTTGTTGAATAAATCTGCGGTAAAAGCCTTTTCTTTCAACAAGAGACAGCAGACCTGACCGGCCGTTTATCAGTTCCTGCTTAATATAGCCGCCTTTATAAGGGTCGGGCAAAGACAGGTTGCTGAACACATAATCAAGATGGGATAAAAAAACCCTCAGGATGCGCGAGACAGGCTGCCATATAAGCACCTTATAATCAAAGCCTATTTCAGGAAAAGCAAGTCCATTCTGCTTATAGCGTGTATAATAAAAAAGATACTCAAAATAACTTTTATATTTAGTAACATAAACAACGACCCCTTCTTCCTTGAGCTTTTCAAGCGCCAGGATCTGTTCTTTGTTGATCTTAATTCCTGAAAAGAAAAGTTTCAGAATCCAGGAGGATAAAAAACCTATCTTTCCGGGCAAAAAGCAAAGATAGTGGTTATGTGTGCCTTGAAGGGCCTTATCGATCCACATCCTTGCCATGTTTTTAAATTGCATCCATCTGTATTTTATCATTGTTTGTTTGTTGGCCTTTATATAAATCCAAAATTATTTTTATCTAAAATCTAAAATTGATGAACTCGTAAAAAGTCGAAAAGTTCTCTTTTCCGTCATTCCGGCG
>JASEIZ010000109.1 GCA_030017395.1 Desulfobacterales bacterium
GGGGCAGGCTTATCAAGTCCGGCATGACGATTTCAAGACTTTTTACGAGACTATCTTAGTTGATAATTGTATCAAATATCTTAAATGCCGCTTTTACGGCCTGATTATCATGTGGCAGTTCGATTGTCGGACGTCCGTTTAAGTCGTATTTATATATTGCGTCATCTTCAGGTATTGTCCCCACAATCTCATTATTTTTAATCATATTAAGGACATGGTCGGGTAAAGCCCTGTCTGCTTTGTTTAGAACAAGATAGCTTTTTCCGGAAACTATGCTGAGATTTTTTGCGAGTTCATTGATTCTTGATGCGGTCTGAAGACTGCGTTTTGATGTGTCGGAAACAACAAGAAGGAGGTCAACATTTTTTGTGGTCAGCCGGCTTATATGTTCCATTCCAGCCTCATTATCCATGACAATATAAGGATAATTATTGCTCAGCCGGTCCATAAATCCTGTAAGAAGATTGTTTACAGCACAATAACAGCCCGCACCTTCGGGCTGCCCCATAACCAACAGGTCATATCCGTCTGCTTCAATTATAGCACGTTCCAGTTTCATTGACATGAAAACATGCTTGCTCATGTTGATGGGGACGTTGCCGTTTTTCACATCTTCGCGGGCATTACCGACGGTATCGGCAACTTCAAGGCCAAGAACATCATTTAAGTTGGCATTGGAATCGGCATCTATAGCAAGGACAGGAATTTTACCCTTGCTGACTAAATATTTAATCAGCATGCCCGCTAAAGTTGTTTTTCCTGTGCCTCCCTTTCCTGCAAGGGCGATTAAAAAAGGCATATTATTTGCTTTCCTTATGCTCCAACAAGCTGCAACGAACTTTTAAATAAGTAAGCCAGATAAATGAAACAGTCAACCTAAAATTTGATATAGATTTTGGGTAAAAAACTAATCTGCTCAAATTTATATTAAATATTGTGCATATCGAATATTATTGACACATAATCAGCATTTGGTTAGCCTTATAAACTTAAATGGTTAACCGAAATGAAGGGGCAGATACTTAAAATATTCAAAAGAGAAAAAGGGATTGTTTCAGGCGAGACGCTTAGTTTTGAGCTTGGGGTATCAAGAGTTTCTATATGGAAACATATCCGCAAACTTCAGGATTTCGGATATAATATTGTTGCAACCACAATGGGATACCAGCTTATAGACTCTATCGATGCCCTTTTCCCATGGGAATTTCCAGATAGAGAATCAAAGATCCACTTTTTCCCGGAAGTAACATCAACAATGGATATTGCTGGAGAGCTTGCCAGGAAGGGATGTTCACATTTTACTGTTGTAATAGCCGGATGCCAGAAAAAGGGCAGAGGTCGTTTAAAGAGAATCTGGCATTCTTCAGAAGGAGGACTTTATTTTACCATCGTGCTCAGGCCGCAGATACCTCCTGTATTAAGCCTGAGGCTCAATTTTGCAGCTTCGCTTGTTCTTGCTAAATTATTACGTCAAATGTTTTGTATCGATGCTATGGTTAAGTGGCCAAACGACATACTGGTCAATAACAGAAAAATATCCGGAATACTGTCTGAAATAAATGCTGAGTCGGATAGGGTCTCTTTTATAAATATCGGTTTTGGTATAAATGTGAATAACGATCCAGCCTCCAAAGAACCCACAGCCACTTCATTAAGGTGTATTCTTGGCAAAAAAATATCAAAAAAACAGCTCCTTTCCGAGTTTCTGGATAAGTTCGAAAGCTACATTGACAATGTGAACCTTGACAACGTAATCTCTGAATGGAAAAAACATACAACAACCCTTAACCGGCGCGTAAAGATAGTAACATATCATGATGTATCTGAAGGCGTCGCAATAGATGTTGATGAAAACGGAACGCTGATTTTGGAACTCGCAGACGGATCAATTAAAAAGGTTATATATGGCGACTGTTTTCATGTGTAATATGCTTCACTTTTTGCAGCCTTAACCGCTGCAGGCGCATATCTTTCAATACCCATAGGGCCGGTTCCCATCGTCCTTGAGAATTTATTTGTATTTCTCGCAGGTCTTTTATTGGGTAGAAGCGGCTGGATAACCCTTTTTGCGGTCATTTGTCTGAACCTCCTGTTCGTCAACAATTGACACATGAGCCTATCTGTAGTAAACCATCTCAAAATTAACTACTGGTTTTTGGCAGACGATGCTCTATCTCATTACAAACATCTTATTTTATCAACCGGATTCTTAATACCTAACACGTTTTTTAAAGGAGTATTTATAATTGAAAGTCGTAATTATAGGTGCAGGCGAGGTTGGTTTTAATGTTGCCAGCCGCCTGGTTAATGAAAATAAAGATGTGGTTGTTATTGACAAAGATCATGAAGCAATCCGTCGCGTATCCGATAATATAGATGCTCAGGTTGTAACCGGGTCGGGAAGCAACCCTATGTCACTGGATGAAGCCGGCATCAAAGATGCTGAGATACTCCTTGCCGTAACGGACAGTGATGAAGCAAATCTTGTGGCATGTCTTGTCGCCGACATAATTTCTCCATCAACAAAAAAGCTTGCACGGATACGGAATGCTGATTTTGATCAATACCATGATACTTTCCGCAAACATGCTCCTCATATAGACACCTTAATCAACCCTGAGATCGAGGTTGTAAAAACAATTGACAGAATGATACATACGCCGGGTGTCGTTGATGTCGGAGAATTTTCAGATGGTCGTATCAAATTTATTGGGATTTTTTTAGATAAGAATGCGCGATTGGCCGGAATCAGTCTATCAGAGCTTTCCAGCATATCAGAAAAACAAAGGCCTCTTATTGTTGCCGTTATCCGCGGGGAAAAGCTGATTATCCCCAGAGGAGATGACACGTTATTGGGCGGCGACCTTGTATATTTTATTTGTGAAGAGGAAAAACTGTTAGATACTCTGGCTGTTTTTGATAAGCATGCAGAGCCGGTAGAGCGCGTTCTTATAATAGGAGGAGGAAAAATAGGAACAAGACTGGCCAGATTGCTTGATAAAAAATCTGTTTATACCAAAATAATCGAAAAAAATCCCGATCGATGTGCCAAGTTAGCCGAGCAATTGAATAAGGTTGTTGTGCTTCATGGAGACGGTTCCGATCAGGAACTCCTGAAAGAGGAAAATATCCAGGATATTGATGTGGTTGTTACACTGACAAACGATGAGGAGGTTAATATTTTAGCTTCGTTACTCGCCAAACAAATGGGAGCTCGCAAAACAATCACAAAAATCAGCAAGTTCAGCTATTTCCCCCTGATGGCGACCATCGGGATTGAACAGGTTGTCAGTCCCAGACTTTCTGCTATCAATACAATTTTGCAGCATATCCGTCGCGGCAAGGTGCTTTCCTCCATATCAATTAAAGGTGAGCAGGCTGAATTCATGGAGGCGGTGGCTCTTGAAACTTCAGACATAGTGGGCAAACCCCTAAAGAACATTTCCTTTCCAAAAGGGGTGCTTGTTGCCGGCATAATACGCGAAGAGAATTTTATTATCCCTACCGGCGATTCCATTGTAAATCCCGGTGACATGATAATAATATTTGCAAGAAAACAAGCCATCCCGGAGGTTGAGAAAATTCTCATGGTTAAGCTGGAGTATTTTTAAATGCGCTGGCGTTATATAATTAATATCGTTGGTGTGCTGGTCATTTTTTTGGGGCTAACTATGATATTGCCCCTTATTGTTGGTTTTTATTTCAATGACCAAAGCGTTATTCCTATTTTAAAGTCTATTGGAATAACGATATGTTCAGGTTTTTTGCTTCACTTAGCTTTCAGGAAAGCTAAGGCGGAATTTATCAGTCAGCGGGAGGGGATAGCAATCGTGGCCGTCGGGTGGACGGTTGTAGGACTGTTCGGAGCATTACCGTTTTATTTGGGCGGCGAAATAAGTTGTTTTGTGGATGCTTTTTTTGAATCGGTTTCCGGGTTTACTACAACCGGAGCATCGATTTTAACCAACATAGAGGCTGTATCAAAAGGGCTCCTTTTCTGGAGAAGCTTTATCCAGTGGCTTGGCGGTATGGGCATTATACTCTTGTCTGTGGCTATTCTTCCATTTTTAGGGGTCGGCGGCATGCAGCTTTACAAGGCAGAGGTTCCAACCCCTGTTCCTGACAAGCTAAAGCCACGAATAAGGGATACAGCCATGGTTCTTTGGAAGGTTTATGCCATCATTTCTCTGGCTGAAGTTATTCTTCTGTTGATAGGGGGAATGAATCTTTATGAAGCTTTGTGTCATACATTCACAACAATGCCGACAGGTGGATTTTCAACAAAAAACGCTTCAATTGCCCACTATAACAGCCTGTATTTTGATATTGTAATCATTTTCTTTATGCTGCTTGCCGGGATAAATTTTTCGCTTCATTACCAAATGCTCAAAGGGAAACCGCTCGCTTTCTGGCGCAATTCAGAATGCCGGTTTTTTCTTGCCGCTGTTTTTCTGTTGATTATTGTCGTATCATTTAATGTTTATGGCTCAATATATGAAAAAATCGGCGAGGCATTGCGCTTTGGAGCTTTTCAGGTGGTCTCTATTATTACGACTACGGGCTATGCGACAGCCGATTACGAAAAATGGCCTGCCATGTCCCAGCTTATCCTTTTATTTTGCATGTTTATAGGGGCCTCAGCAGGTTCGACCGGCGGAGGTATGAAATGCATCCGTGTCATGCTTTGCTTTAAGTATTGTTACAAAGAACTGTTTGCCCTTATTCATCCACATGCGGTTAAACAAATAAAAATAGGAGGCAAACCGGTTTCAGATGATATAATGAGAAGTATTTTAGGGTTTCTCGCTCTTTATATGAGCCTTTTTGCTTTTTGCGCTATCCTGCTTGCGGGTATGGGGGTGGATTCTATTACCTCTTTTGGCGCAGTTGCAGCCACTATCGGAAACATAGGGCCCGGGTTTGGGATTGTCGGGCCGGCCGACAACTACGCGCAAATACCATTTCTTGGCAAATGGCTGCTTATATGGTGCATGCTTTTGGGAAGACTCGAAATTTACACGGTAATAATTTTTCTTGTGCCTGAGTTCTGGCGCAAATAACAACTATTTTTATTGACAAGAATAAAATTTATGATTAGGTGTTTAGTTTTTTAACAGGGCCGTTAACTCAGTTGGTAGAGTATCTGCCTTTTAAGCAGAGAGTCGCGCGTTCAAGTCGCGCACGGCCCACCACATATATGCGTCCCCATCGTCTAGCCCGGCCCAGGACACCGGCCTTTCACGCCGGCAGCACCGGTTCAAATCCGGTTGGGGACGCCAACTTTTAAGTCTTTTTAATAATAATTGCCGTCAAATCGTCGGACTGTTTCCTGTCTGCAAATCCCTCAACCGCTGTTAAGATTGATTTAAGAACATCAGCCGCATTTTTCTTATGATGGTTGGCGATAATTGCTTCTACAACTCGCTTAACGCCAAACTGCTCTTTATCAGCCCGTGCCCACTCATAAAAACCATCAGTTAGCAGAGCAAAAACATCACCTGTCTGCATTAGCGCTTTTTGCAGCTCAATATTTCCCATATCCGGCAATATCCCCATCGGGAAAGTATTTGCCGCCAGAATATCAACATCACCTGAATCGGCATGCAGCCATAACATCGGCGCTTGACCAGCACTGCAATAATGTAACCAACCTGTTTTGCCATAGAGAACCCCGAGAAAGGCCGTTATAAACCTGTTATCCTGCAGGTCAGCTTCCATTAGTCTGTTAACCTTGCGTACCGTTTCCTCAATACTGCAATTATCACTCCAAAGCGCTCGCATCATTGCCCGCACAGCGCACGAAACCAGCGCAGGCCCGATTCCATGTCCGCTTACATCACCTAAGCTCAGCATCAACCGCTTATTATCAAGACTGACAAAATCACAAAAATCACCTCCTGTGGCATCACATGGCCGATTCCAGCAGGCAATATCAAACCCTTCTAATGGAGGCGATTGACTGGGCAACAGTTCCTGCTGTATCTCACGGGCAACTTCCATCGCATTCTCCATCCGCTGCTTTTCCAGATACTCTTCCATCAGCCTCGCTCTCTGCAATGCAACTCCCGCCTGAGCTGACAGCGCTTCCGCCAGCTCGATATCGCTATCATCAAAAGTCCCATCGCGTTTATTCAAAACCTGTAATACACCAACTAATTTACCATTATAATCCGTCAACGGACAGGACAAAATAGTGCGCGTATGATAACCTGTCATGGCATCAATCTCTCTATTGAAATGCTTGTCAGCATAGGCATCGGAAATGTTTACAACTTTAAGATTGCGAGCCGCCAATCCGGCAAAACCCACATTAATCGACATTCGGAATTCCTTAATTCCTTCAGCGATACTCGTATAAAGCTCTTCATGCTTGCTATCATACAAAAACAGCGTTGCGCGTTCCGCATTCAGCAGTTGCATCGAATAATCAACCACCATTTTCAGCAGGCTATCCAAGTCGCTGGTCATTCCCAATGCTTTGGCTATCTGCAAAACAGCGTGCATATCCTTTTTACTATCTCGCTGAGTCATTCCAAACCCTACAATCAATTAAACCGCAAAAGCGTGTGCATTCCCCGCTGCTTGCGGCGAGGAGCTTAATGATGCTTCAGGTTGGCCAAGGATCGCCTCGCCCTTTATTTCTGAAAACTTTAACGGACAGTTTTTGATTGACTTTGACAATTAATTTTTTTAGATTATACAAATATAAATATAATTTATGCAATACTGTTTCCGTATTTATCCATTAATCTTAAGTAATTTTCAAGAGCTTTGTATAACTCAAAATTTTGTTTACGATTTTCTTCTTCCTGATTTATCAAATTTGGAATTTTTGATGGCTATGAGGCCTTTGCATAACTGCTATTTTTCCGTGATGCGGTGTCAGACTTCAAATTTTAATCCTCAAAATATTGAAGCTCCCCGCCGCAAGCAGCGGGGAATGCGCTCGCTGTTCAGTTCAA
>JASEIZ010000010.1 GCA_030017395.1 Desulfobacterales bacterium
CAAAAAATGACATTGGAACATCATATGGCACATTGCAATCGTTTGATACCAAGGAAGCAAGCACGGAACTTTTAATTGATAATGGGAATACGGTTGTAATAGGAGGCATAATAAAGACAACAAAACATACCTATGAAGCAGGAGTGCCGTGGCTGTCAAAAATTCCTGTTCTTGGCTGGCTTTTTAAAACAGAATATAAAAAGGACAATAAGGAAGAGCTGCTGATATTTATTACGCCAAAGATAGTTCAGCTTGAACAGCAGAACAATAATACAGATAAATAAAGGTCTGTATTATTGAACTCCCTGCCAGCCGCAATGACAAAAATTGGGGGTTTTGTTCAGGCACTTTAGATTGTTTAGTGTAAATTCTTAATCTCTTTTTTCGCATCAACGGCAAGAGGACTGTCCGGAGCAAGCTCGATAACTTTGCTGTAAGCGTCGAGCGCTTTTCCGTATTCTTGTGACAATCTGTAAGCATCAGCAAGATCCAGATATAATTGTGCAGAATTCGGAGAGTTTTTTACTGTTTTTTCAAGAGCCGCTATTGCTTCGGAAATTCTTCCTTTAGCGATATATGTTTTGCCCAAGCCGCTCAAAGCAATTGCAAACCTTGGTTCTATCTTAAGAGCGTCTTTATAATACTTTTCCGCAAGATCATATTCTTTTTTATTGTAATACGCCCATCCCAGGTTTGAAAGAGGATAGTGGGGAGTAACATAGAGAAGGTCTTCTGTGATCTCCTTAAAACAGGCAATAGCGTCATCCCACCTCTTTTGGGCAAGATACGCCGCCCCGAGGCTGTTCTTTGCAGGAGTATAATCGGGTTTTATTTCCACGGCCTTCTTAAAGTGATGAATTGCAAGGTCGAGTCTTTCTTTTGCCATATAAACCAGCCCCAGGTCGTATTGAAGATGCTGATCTTTGCTATATAGTTTTTCCGCTTCAAGGAGCTTGCCCAGAGCTTTTGTATAATCTCCCTCTCTTATATATGCTTCGCCGAAATTTCTCAAAGCCTCTTCCTGGCTTTTTTTTAATTCCAGATTTGCAGCGCAGGAAACAAGAAAAAATATTAGCAAGACAGATGCTGCCAAGATAAATCTATTCGTTTTCATATTTAAAAGTCCTCTATTATTCACTACTCAAATTTGATGCTCTCGTAAAAAGTCTTGAAATCGTCATGCCGGACTTGATCCGGCATCCAGAACGCATTGAATTTACTGGATTCCGGCTTTCGCCGGAATGACGGAAAAGAGAACTTTTCGACTTTTTACGAGTTCATCAAATTTAATCCTTAACCTTTTTTATTCACCGCAGAGCCGCAGAGGACGCTGAGAAATTTATTCTTTTAAATTGTCGTGAGAGGCGACAATTTAAAAAACTCTTAATCTTTGCGTTCTTTGCGGCTCTGCGGTGAGATATAATTTTTTTCATTTTTGCCCTTGCTGCGTTATTTACTTTCCCTTAGTGGCTGAATTACCTTTATCCCCTGATTTGTTAAAAACTGAGCTACATCATCATTCACAGGGGCTGTTGCAATAAGTGTTTTATGCTTTTCTTTATTTGAAATAAGATAGCCTGGAATGGCTAAAGAGGTGTTATAGACATCCGGCCTTTTTGCTGCCATGAAGGTTGGGTCATTTGTATAAGAAACCTCTAATGCATCAAGAATCTTTCTTATAACCTCATGCGCATTATCTTTATTATTTATCTGTATTATGCCAAGACCTGTCTTTTTTATAGAAAAAACTGCATCGCCGTAAATATCTCCAAAATCGACTAACAGCGACTTTCCATCCCTGGTTGATACGAGATTCGACAATGCCTTTATCTGGATTCCGGCATATGGGAATGTAATGGCGACATTTTGCGTATAATTACAACCTATTGCAGTCATCAGATTATTGACAAAGGTTTTGTGGTCTGAAAAGTCTATTGTTACATGAACTTTTGCTGTATCTTCCTTTTGCGCGCCTTTGGATTTGTGTTTTGTGCCTTTAGAATTTTTGGTAAAATCTTTGAGAAAATCTTTTATTATTATATTGTGTTGTTCCAGATAACGGACAATTGAGTCAGGAGTCAGCTCATCCAGGTTATTGACAGGGGTAATACAAAGGCGGCTTGCCTCTTCACCGGTAAAATACGGCTGCTCAATTATCCACTTTCCGCAAACCTCCACTTTAATGTCCTGATCAGAAAATGATATTTTGTTTTTAAATGCCTCTTTTCCAAACGACTCCATAACAGAATCAAGCGCCTGCTCTGCTGAGGCTTTGTTTGCAATCAAAACAATTTTCACATTGCTACAGCCTGATTTTATTGCATTTAAATCAGGTCCATTTATTTTTTTGTTTTTGTCTGTGGTTTGTGACAGCAGAATCTTTGTCTTATCTTTAAGCTCTATTAGAGGAAAACTGGATAGGTCGAGTTTGTAATCGGCTTTTCCCTGCCTTGGAAAAGAGTATGTTCCTTTATTTAAAAGCTTTGCATCTAAAATTGAAGCAATTGCCGCAAATAGGGACTGAGCCTTGTCGTTTTGATTCTTTGAAATAAATGATTCCGGAGTTTGTACGTGAAGTTTGGTTAAATCAGCTATTGTTGTTACATTGCCGGAAGATTGAAATAGAGACTTATACCACGGCTGGTTGCGAATCGATGAATTCGGGATATATAGTTTCTGACCCTGATAAATCCGATCCAGATCAACAACATCCGGATTGATGAGCATGAACAGCTTCATCGCTTCGTTGTATGGTTTTTCCCCATATTTAGTATCATAGCCCCGCGCAATAAGTCTTGAGATGTAATCCCCTTTTCGCACAATATATTCTGTTGAAAGGGGTTTGATAATATCAGGCAGGTTGGAAATCGTTACTAATGGAATGGTAACGATTCCGGAAGATTGGCCAGGAAGAGAATTCTTTTTTAATTTCTTTAAAGGGATAAGAATATGCTGGCCCGGGCGTATCATGTCAATATTTCGTATGCGCGGATTTAGACGTTTAAATATAGCCAGAAATTCCGGAAAATCCTTATGGGAAATTTCTCCTTTTTGGCGGAAGAGCTTAAAAACCCAGTCATCCTTTTGAACAACATAAGGATCGCATAATATATCCCTGCCTTTATCATAGCGAACAAGATAGCTTTTGGAAAGTAAAGCGCTGCCTGCGGAATAATGGGGAATGATGCAGATAAGTATGATTAGCAACCATGTAATAAATAGTTTTCGCAAACTTTTTCCTTCAGCAATTCTAATTTTGAAGAATAACCCACCACCTGAACTTATAAAATCCCAAATTCCAAGCATCAAATTACAAATAAATCCCAAATTTCAATATTGAAGCTCCCCGCCGCAAGCAGCGGGGAATGCGCTCGCTGTTCAGTTCAATGACCAAAAAGGATTTGGGATTTTGAATTTTTGTCATTGTAATTTATTTGATATTTGTGATTTGATATTTGTTGTTTAGAATTTCCATTCTGGCCTCTGACTAATTTAGCTTTTGCTCAATTAGTTTTTAGATTCAGCCTTGTTGCGATTTCTTCTGATACGCGTTTGATGAATTGATCAAAATCATTCCCTTTTATCGGTTTCCCAGGGGCAGGAACCTTTTTTAAATCCTTTGGATGTATTAAAACAGGAGAGTTTATAAGATTTGGGTTGGGAGTTATTTCAAATTCCGCCGGGAATCTGTTTTCAAAGTACATCTCCTGAAATCCGGAAAATTTTAGTGAATGAGCAGTTGAATCGACAACGGCAATATCGTTGTTATTAACAATTCCCTGTTTTTTAGCCTCGACAAGACCGGCTAAAGATTCCCCTCCGTGGGTACAGGCGATATGCCCGTTGCGATTAGCCACAAGTTCCCAGTCAATTATAGCCTGTTCCGAAACCTCTATAAAAAAAACATTCTTTTTGCCGGACAGCCGATTATAAAGATCTACCAGATGTATTACCCTGGGCATTGAAACGGGATTTCCGATCATGGCTGCCTGAGCTACGCTGGGTCTTACCGTTACTGGAATAAATTTCCGTTTTTTTGCATCAGGCTCCAGATAGTATCGGTACACAGGGTTGGCGTGTTTTGATTGAACCCCGATAATTTTCGGCAGGCTGTCTATTATGCCGGTTTCATAAAATTTCAGGAACCCGCTTATTACAGCGGTAATATTACCTGCATTGCCTATCGGCAATACCATGACTTTATCTTTCATATTATATTCAAAATTCTGAGCAATTTCATATGAATATGATTCCTGCCCTAATATTCTCCAGGCATTCTTGGAATTTAGAAGAGCTACATTATATTTTTCCGACATAGCCTCGACAACCTTCATGCAGTCGTCGAATACACCCGGGATTTCAAACACAAAGGCTCCGTTTCCCAGAGGCTGGGAAAGCTGCTGTGGAGTTACTTTTTTGTGCGGAAGGAGCACCGCAGACTTGACATGAGGCTGAAGAAAGGAAGCGTAAAGCGCTGCTGAAGCGGATGTATCCCCTGTGGAAGCACAGATTGCCAGCACATCGGAAATATGCCCTTTTTTGACAAGAAAATTGATATAGCTCAAAGCACTTGCCATACCCCTGTCTTTAAATGAGGCGCTTGGGTTCTGTCCGTCATTTTTAAAGAAAAATCTCACATCCGCTTTTTCCTGCAAAAAAGAATTAGCTTCTATAACAGGAGTATGTCCCTCGCCAAGATAGATCACGCAGTCAAGAGGTATAGCCGGACCGATAAATTCATGATACAGATAAATCCCTTTTAGAGCAGGGATCGTGAGCATTTTGCGATAATCGAAAATTTTATGCCACAATTTTCCGGGTATTTTTTTTAATCGGTCAAATTGCAGGTCATATATAAGCAAAACCTGATCGCAATCCGGACAGGTATAAAGCAGTTTTTCAATGCCGAATTCAAGACCGCAGCCAAGACAGCGGTAAACAATTCTGCCTTCATGGCGGGGAATAATATATGGCTTTATGTCTTCTGGAAAATTTTCAAGTTTCATTTTTCTATTTTTTCCATTCCACCCATATACGGCTTCAAGATTTCCGGAATAATTACAGACCCGTCAAGCTGCTGGTAATTTTCAAGTATGGCTGCAACTGTTCTTCCTACGGCAAGCCCTGATCCGTTTAATGTATGGACAAGTTCAGTGCCTTTCTTACCTTTTCTTCTGAATCTGATATTAGCCCGTCTTGCCTGAAAATTTTCGAAATTACTGCAGGATGAAATTTCCCGGTAAACACCCTGAGCAGGCATCCAAACCTCAATATCATACGTCTTTGCCGCTGAAAAGCCCATATCTCCGGTGCACAAACAAACAACCTGATAAGGGATTTTAAGACTTTTTAAAATGCTTTCAGCGTCATTTAAGAGTTTTTCGAGTTCATCATAAGAGTCTTCTGGTTTGGAAAATTTAACCAGCTCTACCTTGTTGAACTGGTGCTGTCTGATTAAACCTCTTGTGTCCTTTCCATAAGAACCAGCTTCGCTGCGAAAACATGGGGTATATGCAGCGTATAGAATAGGCAGCATATTTTCGTCTAATATTTCATCCTGGTGAATGTTTGTAACCGGCACTTCGGCTGTAGGAATCAAGAAATAATCCCACCCTTCAAGTTTAAACAGATCTTCCTTAAACTTTGGGAGCTGACCGGTATTGGCCATGCTTTTTGATTTACAATAAAAGGCGGCAGAACCTCTTTGTAACCGTGCTTTATGGTATGAATATCAAGCATAAAATTTATAAGAGCTCTTTCCATTCTTGCGCCCGCTCCGTAATATAGGGGAAATCGGGCTCCCGCGATCTTGGAAGCTCTCTCAAAATCGAGTATTCCGAGATTCTCTCCCAAAATCCAGTGAGGAGCGGGTTTGAATTCAAACTCAGGGCATTTACCGAATTGCCTGACTACCGGATTGTCGGAACTATCCTTTCCTGCAGGAACCGATGAATGCGGAATGTTCGGCAACTCCATAATTATATTATAAATTTTTTCCTCATTTTCGGATAAAGTCTTATCTAATTCCTTTATTTTACTTGAAACATCACGCATTTCAACAACCAGGTCGTCTGTGTTTTCACCTGCTTTCTTCATGTCTGCAACCTGACCGGAAACCAGATTGCGGCGATGTCTTAGTTCTTCAATCTCAAGTAGAATTGCCCTGCGAGTGGAATCATAATCTTTTAAAATTTTAATGTCGGCTGTTTCGCCTCGCATTAAAAGGGCTTTTTTTACCTGTGAAAAATTTTGTATTACAAACTTGATTTCAAGCATAATGATAACTATGTTTATAGCTGTTTACGGTTGTCGGTTCACAGTTCACAGTTTTTTTAATGAACTATGTTTGATGGTCTCGTAAAAAGTCTTGAAATCGTCATGCCGGACTTGATAAGCCTGCCCCGTACTTGATACGGGGGCATCCAGAACGCATTGAATTTACTGGATTCCGGCTTTCGCCGGAATGACGGAAAAGAGAACTTTTCGACTTTTTACGAATTCATCATGTTTTGCATGGTTATAAATTGTGCTTTTTATTAAGCTGGTTGTTCGTTACTGGTTACTGTACTTGACACGGTTATAATTTGCGTTTCCGTTAACTGTAAACTATTAACCGTGAACGGTTTTAAAACTATCATTCACAGATCATATAGTCAATGATTATTGAAGGTTGACTTTATTGGTTAATGTATGTATATCAAAAAACCATCTTTTAAAAGACTGTTTTGATATCCGGAGAATTATAATGGAAGACATTAAGGAAAAAAAACGTGAAATACGTGAAGATATGGCAAAAAAGCTGAAAGCATTTTCCGAAGGGGAATTAATAGAAAAAACCAGAGGAATAGAAAAACGGCTTTTTGAGTTTGCCAACTTTCTTGAATCAAAGGTTGTTTTGCTGTATATGCATGCAAACGGTGAAGTTGTTACGAACAATATAATAAAAAGATGTTTTGAAGCCAATAAGATACTTGTGCTTCCTGCTTTTGATATTATAAAGCATACAATGCAACTAATGAGGGTTGACAACCTTGATTCTGATTTGAAACCTGGTCTGAGAGGAGTCTTGGAGCCCGACCCGGAGTGTTGTAAAACTATGCCTGTTGACTGTATTGATATAGCAATAATTCCGGGGATTGCTCTTGATGAAAAGGGTGGAAGGATAGGATCGGGCGAAGGCTACTATGACAGACTTATTCCAAAACTATCGATTACCACCAGAAAGGTCGCTCTTGCTCTTGAAAGCCAGATAATTAAGCAGGTACCTGTTGAACCCCATGACAAGCATGTAGATATTGTTATTACCGAAGACAGGATAATCTATAAAATATAAATTATGGGTTCAAAACTTTTTCCAGTTTTTTAAGGTTTTCAGCTTCTCCGACCGCAATGAGCGTATCCCCGGCATTGATGACGCTCTCAAAAGAAGGGTTGAATAACATAGCTCCGTCAAGTTTTTTTATTGCGATTATTATAAGATTATAATTTTGCCTGATGCCCGAATCCTTTAACATGAGATTTATCAGCTTGGAGGCGGGGCTGACGGACATTTCCTCCATATGTATATCCTGTCGTTTGTCATCAAAGGCTTGATCCAGAAAATTCGTTACAGTAGGGCGAAGTATTCTTTGAGACATACTTATCGCCCCAATCTCATAGGGCGATTCCACCTTGTTTGCTCCTGCCGCTCTCAGTTTTGCCTTTGATTCCTCATTACTTGCCCTTGCTGTTATATAAATATCCGGTTTGAGCTGTCTGGCAGTCAGAATGAGAAAGACGTTCTCGGTGTCCGTCCCCAGAACAGAGACCAGGCTTTTTGCGCGCTTTATACCTGCATTGATAAGAATTGCTTCATCAGCTGCGTTTCCCAATATATAGAGAACGCCATCTTTATCCATAACATCACGTAATTCTTCGTTCTTTTCAACTACCACCAAGTCTATGGGCTTTTTTTGAATGTTTTTACAAAGAAGCCTTCCTATTCGCCCGTACCCGCAAACGATATAGTGATTTTTTAACCGATCAATCTTTTTGTTCAATCTTCTCCTCCCTAATATAACCCTTATTTGTCCTTCAAGCATAAACCGTACCACGGCGCCCGCCACATATATAACAAATCCAACCCCAATAATAATTAAAAAAAGAGTAAACAGACGTCCTGCTTTTCCAATTTCATGCACTTCACCATATCCTACAGAAGTAATTGTAATAATGGTCATGTATAGAGCATCAAATATATCCCAGCCCTCAATAATCATATAACCTGTTGTTCCTATAACAACAATTAAGATGGTCAATAAAACAGAAGTTATAAGATGTTTTGAGCTGTCCATAAATAAGCCTGAAAGAGTTTGTGGCGGTTCAAGGGTTCAAAGACTGATTGTTTTTATGTTTTGATCAACCGTTAATTATTAACCATAAATGGTTATAAAAATAATTATGTAGCATTTTACTTAAAAATCAAGGCTTTTTTGTTAAATTCTTGACCTGTTCATGCTGATTTGATAGGAAATTTATTATGAGAAAGGATTCCATTGCATTTGAACGCAAGCGCGAACAAATGGTCGATAAGCAGATTGAGTCACGCGGGATAACAGATGTAAATGTCATTGCAGCCATGCGCAAAGTCCCAAGACATCTGTTTGTAAGCGAGGCCTTAATGCATCAGGCGTATGGCGATTATCCGCTTCCAATTGGCGAGCAGCAAACAATTTCACAACCATATATTGTAGCAGAAATGACACAGGCGTTGCAGCTCGGCAAGGACGACCGTGTGCTTGAAATCGGAACAGGATCCGGATATCAGACCGCAATTTTAGCTGAAATTGCATTCAGGGTATATACCATCGAAAGAATAAACTCGCTTTTTATTAAAGCGCGCAAACTTTTTGATGAGCTTCATTATCACAATATAGTAGCCAGATATTCCGACGGCACTTTAGGGTGGAAAGCCGAAAGCCCGTTTGATGCCATTATTGTTACAGCCGGCGCTCCAGAAATTCCAGAAGCCCTGATAAAACAATTAGTAATTGGCGGGCGTATGGTAATACCGGTAGGAGACCAATTTTCGCAGGAGTTGATCAAACTATATAAAGATGAGCAGGGTATTCACAAAACAAATCTTGGCGGATGCAGGTTTGTAAAACTGCTTGGCGAACAAGGCTGGAGATATCAATAAATGCTTCGTCGGCTTTATTCCTGGGTCATTAGCTGGGCGGAAACAGCATATGGGACTTGGGCATTATTTATTCTCGCTTTTTGTGAATCTTCTTTTTTCCCGGTACCTCCCGATATCCTTTTGATAGCCCTTGCCGTGGCAATACCAAAAAGGTCTTTGTACTATGCGCTGATATGTTCGACAGGTTCCGTACTTGGGGGATGTCTTGGCTATTTGATTGGATGGCGGTTTATGGTAGGCATCGGAGAGAAGATTATAAGCTTTTATGGTTTAACTCATAAAGTTGAATATATCCAGTCTCTTTACATGAAATATGACGCTTTGGCAGTCGGTATCGCCGGATTTACTCCTATACCCTACAAAGTGTTTACTATTTCAGCCGGAGCTCTGAATATTGATTTTTCCGTGTTTGTGATTGCTTCACTGGTTTCCCGTTCCATGCGTTTTTTTCTGGTTGGGTGGCTGATATATCGTTTCGGTTCAGGAATTCAGGGCTTTATTGAGAAATATTTCAATACGCTGGCAGTTGTATTTACCGTTCTTCTTGTTGCCGGGTTTGTGATTATCAAGTATTTTTTCTAACTGCATTTTGAGAATCCGCATGAGTGACAGATAAGACACCCCTCTGCATGAGACAATATCCCGCTGCATTCCGGACAAATATAATGCATTGTTTTTGTCTCGTTAAAATTTGAATTGGTTACCTTCATCAATACTTGAGCAATTGCATCAGGACAGGATAGAACCATTCTTCCGTTTTGCCATGCGGGTGAAGGACACCGTATGCCTATAAGCTGCTTGATGATGGCATCAATATTTACTCCTGATCGCAAGGCAAGGGATATCAGGCGACCCGCGGCTTCTATCTGAGATGATGCACATCCGCCGGTCTTTCCCATCTGCGCAAAGACTTCGCACATTCCTTTTTCGTCGGAATTTATTGTAACATACAGTTTCCCGCACCCCGTGCTGATTCTTTCCGTAATACCGTGAGTGCGCATGGGTCTGGGCCTGGGAGCTATCTTCGCGTATTCATTCTCTTCCCCGCCGAGACTTAAAACCTGATGATCACGGCTTCCATATCTGTATATTGTTACACCTTTACAACCGCTTTTGTAAGCAGAAAGATATACCTTTTTAATATCCTCCTTTGTGGCATCCGGAGGGAAATTAACCGTCTTTGAAACAGCATTGTCGGAATATTTCTGGAATGCAGCCTGAATTTTAACATGCCATTCTGTTGAAATATCATGAGATGTTATGAAAAGCTTTTTTATGTGATCAGGAACAAAGTCAAGCGACTGTATAGAGCCTGTTTTTGAAAGCTCACCAAACAGCTTTTTATTGTAAAAGCCTTCCTGCCTGGCAATTTTAATAAAAAGCGGATGTATTTCCGGAAGAAACTTTCCGTCAAGCACATGCCTTGCATATGCCACGGCAAAAATCGGTTCTATTCCGCTGGAAGTGTCGGCAATAATGCTGATAGTTCCTGTTGGAGCAATTGTAGTGGTAGTAGCATTTCGCATATATGGAGTCGATGGCTTGTCAAAGATGCTTCCCTTATAATATGGAAAATTCCCGCGTTTTTCAGCAAGAGCGGCGGATGCCTTTTTGGATTCTTCGGAGATCAGTGACATTACCTTTTCCGCCTGGGCAACAGCTTTTTCGGAATCGTAAGAAATCCCCATTTTTATCAACATATCAGCAAAACCCATTACTCCCAGGCCGATTTTCCTTGTTCCTTTGCTCATTTTTTCAATACGCGTGAGGGGGTATTTGTTTGCGTCTATTACATTATCGAGAAAATGGACCGCATCATGAACAGTTCTTTTTAATCTGTTTAAATCAAGGGCATTTTTGATTACCATTTTTGAAAGATTAATGGAACCAAGGGTGCATGATTCATAAGGCAAAAGAGGCTGTTCGCCGCAGGGATTGGTGGCTTCAATCTTGCCAAGGTTTGGTGTTGGATTGTCCTGGTTTATGCGATCGATAAATATTATTCCTGGTTCTCCGGTTTGCCAGGCAGAAGTAACAATCATGTCGAATATTTTCTTTGCGCATACCTGTTTAACAATCTCGCCTGTTCGGGGATTGATAAGATCGTAATCAGAATCTTTTTTAAGCGCATCCATAAATATTTTAGAGACGGCAACCGAGATATTGAAGTTGTTTAAAATGTGCGGATTGTTTTTTGAATTTATAAAAGCTTCGATATCAGGATGATCCACTCGCAAAATACCCATGTTGGCTCCTCTGCGGGCACCTCCTTGTTTAACGGTTTCAGTAGCCACATCGAAAACAGACATAAATGAAATAGGACCGCTTGAAATGCCTGCTGTTGACAGAACCATATCTTTTTCAGGACGAACCTGCGAGAAAGAAAATCCTGTGCCCCCGCCGCTTTTATGTATCATTGCAGTATGTTTCAAGGTTTCAAAGATACTTTCCATCGAATCTTCGACAGGCAGAACAAAACAGGCGGCAAGCTGTCCAAGACGTCTGCCGGCATTCATAAGGGTAGGTGAGTTGGGTAAAAACCACTTATTGCTTAAAAGTTTTAGAAATTTTTGCCCGGTTTTATCAACATCGGCTTTAGGATCAAATATCTTATCAACAGAAGCGATAGTTTTTGCCACCCTCGCAATCAAGTCTTCAGGAGTTTCAATTATTTTTCCATCGCGATTCTTTTTCAGGTACCGCTTTTCCAACACAACCCTTGCATTTTTTGAAAGATGTATAGACATTGTTGTTTCCCTAAACAAAACCAAACTTTTCTTTTAGTTTCCGGTTAACTACAGGCGGTACCATCCCTTCAATGTCCCCGCCAAAACGGGCGGCCTCTTTTATTATTGACGAACTTGTAAAAATCCATCTCAGGCCGGTCATAAGAAAGACCGTTTGAATCTCCCTGTTTAGGCTGCGGTTCATCAGGGCAAGCTGAAACTCATATTCAAAATCAGATACTGCGCGCATTCCACGCAGTATGGCATTAGCTTCTCGCTTTTTTGCATAATCTACAAGAAGCCCGTCAAATGCATCCACTTCAATATTTGAAAACCCGCTCAAGCTTTCTTCAATCATCTTGATCCGTTCTTCAATAGTAAAAAGAAATTTCTTGGAAGAATTATGCAATATGGCTACAATAATTTTATCAAAAACTTTAAGCCCTCTTTCGACAATATCGACATGACCGTTTGTAACCGGGTCAAAAGAACCAGGATATACAGCTATTTTTTGCATTGATTTATATTTCCTTGTGTGTGGCTACTCAGGTTAATAGGGACAAAGGCACAGAGGCACAGAGTTGTCTTGCTTTTTTGTGCTTAACTTTATATTTTTTCTTTGTGCCTTTGTGCCTTTGTGCCTTTGTGCCTTTGTCCCTATCTGAATACAATATTTATACAATATAAGTTAAAAATGAAACAAGACTTTTTCCATATTTTCTTTGGTCCTGGAGTTCATACTCAGGAAAATCTAATGGGATAGGCTCTAAAAGGCTGTGCTCAACAATAAGACATGCCCCCTTTTTTACGGATCCCGCTTTTATTAAGTTATGCAGAGTGGGTTGGAGAAATCTCTTGTTATAAGGCGGATCAATAAAAATAAGATTAAAGGCGGCTTGGTACGATTTGATACAGTTTAAATTTTTTATTATATCCCATTTTATAATTTTAGCTTTGTTTTCAAGTCCGCATGCTTTTATATTGCGCTCTATAACGGATAAAGCTTTATTGTGAATATCTATAAATAGAGCGGACTCAGCCCCGCGGCTTAATGCTTCTATTCCTATGGCTCCGGTGCCTGCAAACATATCCAGAACAACCGCATGCCTGACATTAAAGGACAGAATGTCAAAAATAGATTCGCGCAATCGGTCCGAAGTGGGTCTTATCAGCCTTCCGCCGGCAGAATACAGCTTCTTTGCTTTCAGATTGCCGCTGATTATTCTCAAACCATATCCCTACAAAATATTTCGTAACTATTCAGCCACAGATCTACGCTGATCATCACTGATATTTTTTCTTTTATTATTGTATATAAAACTTTTGAATTCTGGTTTTCTGATAAAATTTAATAATAAGCCAACTTCAACATTTGTTGCCTTCAAGTAATTGATTTGTTGAGCTTCAAAAAAACTTCTAAGAATAATATCTGTAATTTCTTTGTATTTAAACCTATCTGCGTTCATCTGTGTGAATCTGTGGCTGAACAATTACAATATCTTATCATTTTTTATCCTGCACCAGAAAAAGGTGGATATATTTAGAATCAAGATCCTTTTTTGCAACAGACCCGTATTCGCTTTCTATGGCATTAAAAAGATTTTCCAGGGTTTGTCCGAGCCTTTGTGTAATTTCGTATGAACTTAACCCTGTTTTTTCTGAAACCCATTTCAAAAAAGATTCTTTAATCGATTTACTTGTTTTTCGTAGAGTGTCTTTTTGCGATTTTTCAGGAGCAATTAACAAATCATCAGAAAAGGTCTTAAATTCATCAAGAGTAAGCGGCGCAAGCTCCTCGGAAAGACCAAGATAATGCCTTGCCCATAATGTCAGTATAAAATTTTTATATGTTATTGTCCTTTTGCCGGTAGATTCAAACTCAATTGCTATCAGAGAGAGAAGATCATCAAAGGCTATAATTTCATTTAATACTTTTTCAGCATCTTTGATATCTTTAATAGAAGAAAACTCTCTGTAAAGATAAGGAGTTGTTTTATAATTATCGTAAAACAGCGGTTTTTTAATCAGAAGACCTCCCAGCATACCAAGCCATTCTTCATCCCAGAAGCTGAGAGGCAGGCCATTTTTTGCAAACCAGCTTTTTGAGCGCCATTTTTCAGCCTTCCATTTAAGTTCAAGAGCAAGAGAGTATCCAGCCTTGAAAATGTGTGAAAGTATATATTTTTTTATTAATACAGCGCTTTGGTTTGCGTTTAAAGTTTTGTTTGCCACGGTTAAACGTTCAAGCCCGATGCTTATATATCCACAGGCCTTTTTTACCACATTTCTTAATTCATCCCTGTTCCTGATGTTTTTTTGATCAGCCGCTATAATCTGATTGGCCAGACCGGCAAACTCAGCTTGAATTTGCAGCAGGACACCTTCTGCGCCAATTGTTTGCAGAGCGTCTGTAAAAAGGTTGTGTTCTTGAAGCATCCCTGCAGTATATACAGGCACAGGGAGATATTCATTCGGCTCGGAATCAACCGGAACATATCGTTTTCCATGCCCGTCAATGTCCTGATGTCTTAATGGCTGATAGATGCTTATTGCTTCATCAAAAGGCAGAAATCCTTTTTCCGCAAGCCTGACATTTCGCAGTCTATAGTCTTCTTCTTCCAATTCAGCAGGAATAACGCTTGAAGACTCAAGCAGAACATTGCGATATGTTATGAGATCATAGGCAGCAAGACGACGCATAAAATTTTCCAGAAATTTATCACGTATTTTTTGAGATTCACCATCTGATTCTTCCTCGAAAGGATAGTCTGCAAACCTTATATAAAAGGTATCATCAAGCGTGAAAAAGTCTTCGCCTAAATCTGAGGGGTCCTGGTCATGCTCCCTGATTATTACCTGGATATTTTTGAACAAATAAAATTCAACGAATTCTAATTTTTTGCCTAAAAACCATTGGATAAACCGATCAGGGGCGGCTTGAAAGAGCAAATCAAGCCATTTTGTTACAGATCCTATTTTAATTCTGTCCTTTTCCCAAACCTCTACATCAAGCATATATTCCCACTGCTTGCCGGAAGCAAGCGACAACAGCGGAAGAGAATCTTCAAGCCCTATATCATTTACCAGAAAATATAGATCTTCTTCAGGAAATGAGTGCACGATGGCAGATGGATTCGGCGCATCCAGAATATAATTCAACGCTCTGTCCGGCGGAAGAGAAAGTATCTCTTTTCGTTGCATAGACAGCTTTTGGGCAGGCTTCATTGACTTTTTATTTTGTGTGTCTTTATTCATATATGTAATACCTCGGTATTATGCAGTAAGCCATTTGCGGTTGCAAAAAACTTAAGCTGGTTTTTATTTATCAATAAGGAACTAAAGTGTTATTGAAGCTCCCCGCCGCAAGCAGCGGGGGATGCGCTCGCTTTTGCGGTTCATATATGTGTATCCCAGCGCGCAAATTTCAGCAAAAGGATCATTCCGGGAATGGCGATCAGGGTACATATGACAAAAAAAGCTTCCCAGCCGATGTTTTTAGCAAGAAAACCTGTTGGAGCCGAGGCCAGCACTCTTGGAATTCCCATCAGGCTGCTTAGAAGAGCGTATTGCGTGGCTGTAAATTTTTTATTTGTAATGCTTGCCATAAATGCGACATAAGCGGCGGTTCCCATGCCGCCGCTTAGATTTTCAAAAGCAATCACGGCCGACAGAGCCGGAACGCTGTAACCGATACGCGCCAGAACAACAAAACCTGCTGTTGAAGCGGCCTGTAGAAAACCAAAGTACCAGAGGCTGCGGTTGATTCCCAGACGAAGCATGATCGTTCCTCCGATCAGGCTGCCCGCAACCGTGGCCCAGAAACCGAACAGTTTAACAACAGCGCCGATTTCCGTTTTTGAAAATCCTATATCAAGATAAAAAGGTATAGTCATGGCGCTGGCCATGGTGTCGCCGATTTTATAAAGCAGTATAAATGCCAGTATATACAAAGCCCCATTACGACTGAAATATTCCACCAGCGGGTCAAAAACAGCCTCTTTCATTGTTTTAGGGGTTCCGGCGGTCAGTTCAGGTTCATGCGCAAAGATAGTTGTAAGAATACCGGGCAGCATACATGCCGCCATTATTAAATAAACCATGGAAAAAGGCATGTAATCGGCCAGGATTAAGCCCCCTCCGGAAGCAAGCAGCATCCCTATCCTGTATCCGTTGATATAAAGAGAAGATCCGAGCCCTAACTCCTTATCAGGAAGGTCCTCTCTTCTATATGCATCCACAACAATATCCTGGGAGGCGCTGAAGAAGGTTACCAGAAAAGCAACAAAGGCCAACATCCATGGATTTTCTTTAGGCTGAGTAAAGCCGAGACCCGCGATGGATAAGAGCAAAGCTATTTGAGCTATTAGCAACCATCCTCTACGGCGGCCCAGAAACGGGAGAGTGAAACGATCCAGAAAAGGAGCCCAGAGGAATTTCAAGGTGTAAGGAAGACCAACCAGGGCCATCATTCCGATTACGGTCAGATCCACCCCTTGTTCTTTCATCCATGCCTGTAAAACGGTTATGGTCAGGAGAAGAGGCAGTCCGCAGGCAAAACCCATAAGAAGAGTTACCAGCATACGGCCGCTGCAAATTGTATAAATTATGGATTTTTGCTTTACAGGCTGCACGCTTTTTAATAGCAATCCAGAAGGATATCGGTTAATTTTCTTTTGGGCACATGATGAACCCCTTTGCCGTCCCTCCAGTACTTAATTTTATTAACGGCGCTCAATGGGCTGTCAGAATCAACGACTTCCAGCTTAACCTTTTCTTTAGGCTTTCCGATTGCAAGGACAAGAAGTATTTTATATTCAGGCGGTATATTCAGAATTTTACGGAGTTTTCTACGGTTTATCGCTCCGATCATACATCCTGCAAGGCCCTTTTCTCTTGCGCCAAGCAGCATGCTCTGGCTCGCGATTCCATGGTCACACCAAAAATTTTTGGCAATATCGGTATTGCCTAGAATTATTATATAGGCAGCCGGCCTTTCTCCATCCTTTGGTCCGGGCCAGTCTTTGATATATCCCGCCCAGGCAAGGCAGGAAAATATGAGATCATTCTTTTCCGGATCGCTGGAAAGGATATAGTTTAAAGGCTGTAAGTTTGCCGCAGAAGCCGACAGTCTCGCAAGATTTACCAGTTCCTTTAAAGTCTTTAAAGACACTGCATGGTCCTGGTAAAATCTTCTGCAACTTCTGTTTTTTTTAATCAAATCTGAAATCATTTTACTCACCGTTACATTTAAGTTTTAATTATACAGGCATATTCTGGCGTATCCAGAGCAGGACTTTGTCAAATTCATCTCTTACCTCCCTGAGAGCCTTTCCTCTGTGGCTCACATGGCTTTTTTCCTGCATTGTTAATTCTGCAAAGGTCTTTTTAAGCGGCGTGTAGTAAAAAACAGGATCATATCCAAATCCATTTGAACCGGCAGGCTCTGTGGTTATCAAACCTTCGCAGCGGGCTTCGTATGTAAGAGCAACTCCTGTAGGAACAGCAACCGATATTACGCATTCAAAGGCGGCCCTGCGGTCTGTTTTCCCCTTCATTTCACTAAGCAGCTTATTCCGCCGTTGTTCGTCTGTGGCATCTTCTCCGGCATAGCGGGCAGATTGAACTCCAGGAGCGCCTCCAAGAGCTTCGACCAGCAATCCCGAATCATCGGCCAGGGCCGGCAAACCCAGAATTCTTGCCGTAAAGCTTGCTTTTTTGTAAGCATTTTCATCAAAGGTATTTCCGTCTTCTACAACCTCCGGTATAGGGCCAAAATCGGCCAGATTTTTAATATTAATCGGAAAACCCTTTAAAAGGTCTCTGATTTCAGAAGTTTTGCCTTTGTTTGCTGTAGCTATAACCAGGGTGATTAAATTATTCATTTTGGTTTATCCTGTTATCCCGTCTGTTTTTTTCAACCGTGAACTGTTACAATCATATTTTATAATTCATGACCAGGCTGTTGTAAAGTATTTTAGCGAAACCTTCACAAAACGCCCCCAGCCTCTTAGCGTCTCAAAATCCGATTCTTTACATATTCTCTCTTATATGCCATATTATATTTGTTGACAACAGTGTCGCGTCCCGTAACAATCAACAACAGCTAAAACTTCATCCAAAGGAGCTCGACGCAATGAAACTTGCGTCAACCGCTTATCCAACAACCCCTCCAATCCCTCTTTTTCGTAACGATCAATATAACGCCGAAATGTCCGAGCGCATACCCCCAAACATCCACGCTGCTTCTTCCTGACAGTGGTTTTTAAAATTAATACACTGTGTAAACTCAAACAAGTCGTTCGATAGCTGCTTTTACTCCATATACCACTTTTGCCATTTTTTCATAATCAAGGGTGTCATGTATGTCTTTTGCCGTGTGGTAGTAAGGGTTTCGATAGAAAGCAGTATCGGTTATCATTACGGCAGGATAACCAAACTGATAAAATGACCAGTGGTCTGAAAGGTCAATTCCTATAACTATAGGTAAAGCATTATACGAAAAAATTGGAATGTCTGTTCCTTCTTTGAACCCTTCTTTTACCATTTCCGTAAATTTTCTTGATCTGAGATTTCCAACTGCCGCTATAAAATTACCTTTGTCGGAAAATCTCTTTTCCATGAAAGGAAGCGGAAATTCCTGGCTGTGAGGTCTATCCACAAAATACCCGATCATCTCGAGGCAGATCATGCCAAAAACTTTATGACGACCTTTATTCAGCATTTGCGCGTAGTGATAACTGCCCATATTTTTTGTTCTATATGCCGGTGGTTCCTCAAGAGCAAAAGCAACAAACTGAATTGCTGGGGCTACCCTTGATTTTGAGACAAGTCTCGCGACTTCCAGAAGACCGGCAACCGCACTTGCATTGTCGTCTGCTCCGGGGCTGCCGGAAACTGTATCGTAATGAGCCCCCAGCACAAGTATCTCTTCCTCTTCGTTTAATCCAGGCATGTTTCCAATAATATTTCGGTATGTCTTTCCTTGAAACACAAAAGGTTGTTCATTAACATTATAGCCATATTCTTTAAATCGGCTGGATATATATTCTGCTGCCTGGCATAGCTTTTCGTAGTCATTGTAACTTCGCGGACCTATCTCAACAGAAAGATAGCGGACGGTCTCTTGCAGTCGTTTTATGCTTTCCTCGAGTATCATCTTAAGCTTTTAACGTTGACAGATATCCCCATCTTTTAATTTTTGAACAATATTCACTGAGCTAATAATTAGATTGTTTTTTTCTTGTCTAAAATACCTGTTTTAAGATTTTGTAAAAATTTTAAGGCTTTTTCATAATTCTTGTCAGGCAGATATTCTGCTACTTTAATTATAAGGCTGTCATTTTTATCCGGATCAGTATTGTTCATCAAAATATCTAAAACAGCTTTCTTTGTTTTTGAACTCATCATTTCGGCCATATCACGGCCCAGCAATCTTGCACCTGCATATTCAAAATCAAAATCCTCTGTTTCCATTAAATCAGAATGCGAATTAAATAATCTTTCCTCGTTTCCTGCCTGCGAATAATATTTCAACAGGGTGGCAATATCAACAGCATCCTTTGTAGGGAATTCATTATGTCTATCATTCCATGCGAAAAGTTTTAGAACAGCCATTCCCGCAAGTGAAACAAACCGGACATCAAGTCCGTCCGCCAAATCTACATTGATTGCGCCCTTCCATGCATCCCAAAAACCCATTACATTCATTTCAATAGAGTGTTCAGGAGGCCAGCAAATTATTCCTTCTGATGTTTCCACTGATCCAAAGGGAATTATATCTACAGGATAACTGCCTTTAAATTTTAACCGGTATACTGGTTTTTTGTCTGAGTAAAAATTACCGGTCGATACAAGGCTGTCTTTCATTTCTTGATAGTGTTTCCAGTCTGTTACTATGATACCAATATCGATATCCATGGTTTTAAGACCTGTGGACAAACCATATAGCTGACCAAGAATCAAATCGCGCACAACAGCACCCACGACAAAAAAATCGATATCCATCTTCTTTGCTACATTCTTTATAGCTTTAAGACAGTCAACAATCAGCGGGTCAGTATTTTTCGATAAGTCTATTGATGTACTGGTCATAAATAATCCTTGCAGTTTCAATGTTCCTGTCATCTGCTGTTGCGATAAGGTCTGCATATATTAACAGCGGAGGCACGAGTATTTTGTAATTCCATGGATAATCAAAATTCCAGAACCTTTGAAATATTTCTATTTTCCCTTGAGGATCTTTTTTTAGATGATTCACTATCAAAAATTTATTTATTTCCTGTGGGCCATATATTGTTATTGTCTCAGGTTTCAAGTAATCTGTTAAACGGGCTGCCGCCGGCTCACCTCCGAGCAAAAACCGGTTTTCCCCCGGCTCAATTTTTTCCCACCATTCTTTTATGGTTGCGTCATAATGCCCTATATATAATTTTGGCCTGAGTTCTCTTGCATATGCATGAATCCATGTATCAAGCAGCTTATCAGTATTGATAAGTTTCCGGCCATGCTTTCCTCTGTCCACCAAAAAATTCAGCCTTCTCAAATCATACATTACCCAGCCCACAGTTCCGAGCGCGACATTGGCTGCTGTTGCAATATCACGATATGGAGCTTTCACAAGTTCAGGCAGGCAAAGCAAAGCAAATACAACTTTAAGCCCTGTGGGCCGAAATGCGCGAACTATTGTTTCGGTGGCAGGAGTTTCTTTATTTTTCCGGCCGATAATGTAAATAAAAAACGGCAGTTCATTGATATATGCATTTCCCGCAGTATCAATAAATGCAATGTTAAGCTCTTTCAGTTTCTCGGCCATTGGAGGTGTCACATGCCGGGCAACCAGTATCCCGGGCTTTCCAAAACGGCGTATCTGCTCTACAACATGCCCTATTGTAGCTTTTGTGATAAATCCTTTTATTTCAGCATAAAACTTTTTAGGCTTAACTTCAGGCACGTCGATCTGCAATACAGCATCGGGATGTATTTTTTCTGCAGGTCCAACCTCCAGAATTGTAATACAAAATCCTGTTGTTTCCTCAAATGCCAGCTTTGCCGCATTAAGGATTTCTTGTTCTTTTGTGGCCGTATCGGTTGTATTTTTTTGAGTTCTCATTTTATATTAATGCCCTTTTTTGTTCATTATTTTATTCTGTACATTATTAATGAACAAATGTAAATAGTGAACATCAATTTTATAAAAATATATTCTGTGCGCAACTTGTATTTTTCACAAGCTTGGTTTGCCGCGGGCGCAGGCAATGAAGCTGTGGTGCTTCACCGCAAATGGCCGGCAACACAGTGGATGTGATAAAATCCGGGAATCTGGAGGGTTAGGGGATTTCGTGGCAGAAAAAGTTCGAGTCAGCGAGTTTATTTCTGATTATAGAATTGCTTAATCGCCTCGCATAGCCCGGGTATAGTATATGATTCGGCGGCTATATGGACATCAAA
>JASEIZ010000110.1 GCA_030017395.1 Desulfobacterales bacterium
CGTAGTGACACGAAGTGAAGCGTCAGCGCTAACCAGTAGCGCTATCCAGTCTTTTCAAGTCCGCCAGACTGCGTTGGCGGACAGACCATCTGGACTTCTCCCGGACTCGATCCGGGATCTACCGGAGTGACGACTTACGAATTCATCAAGTTTGACGACAACTTCAAGTTTTCAGGGTTGACGATACTGAGATAAATCAATGCAGGCCATCACCAACACGCGGTACGGCATCCTAATAGACAAGACAAAGATTTAGATTGTATATTGATATGAATTGACAGAATGATTGTGCTAATTCAGCGAAAAGATAACAAACTGAATTGATTTATATATTCACTTAATATAGGTTATAGAGTAATTTCGGTCTGTTTTTTGAACCTCAAACAGGAGGATCAGGTGACCAGTCATAGGATTACAAAAAAATAAAGCCCCATTTCTTCAGTGATATGAAGGATGGGTTTTTTTGTTTTGCAGGCCTGGGCCTGAGACGGCAACGTTGCAACTGATGACAGTGGTATCTAATTGTGGCAAAAAAGCAGAGGCTTGAGATATGAGATACATCAAGCAACTGACTCCAAACGAAATAACCCGTTACCACTCCATAATGTAGGAGTGTACGGCTTCCGTTATTGATCTCCGCATTAAATCATAAATCGGAGGAACCTATGACAGAATATAACCGAAAGGAATACGAGGCCATAGTGCTTGCATCACTTCTGCATGATGTGGGGAAGTTTTTTGAGCGGGGAGAACTTCTTGATGAGTATCGAAAAGATGAGATACAACAACAAAATGATTGTCCAAAAGATCCGAAGAGAGGTTACTATACCCACAAGCATGTGCTTAACACAAGAGCTTTTTGTGATGTCCTGGCAAGACAGGTTCCGTGGCTTTTGCCTGAACCAGTGGCAGATAGAGAAAAGTCTGATCAGAATTGGATCAATCTGGCAGCACGGCATCATGTTGCAACATCTGCTTTGGAAAAAATAATCGAAAAAGCTGATCACCTTTCAAGCAGTGAGCGTGAAAAAGGAGATTTCTATACCAGGTCGATCCACAAAAAAACCAGGCTTGAACCTGTCATAGAAAGAGTTTTTTTGCGGAAAAACTCGAAAGCGCAGCCAGAGCATCGTTTTGAGTTAAGGGCTCTTTCACTTGAAAAAAAGTCTGTATTTCCAAAGGCGGCAAACGCCTTGAACCCTCCGGTACATATCCAAATAAATGCTGAGAACATATCAAAACATGACTGGAATCATTTGCTGGCGAAGGAGCACCTTGAGGCGGTCTACCAGAGCTTAGGAAATGCCATGCTTGAAGAGTTAAAACAGCTTCCGGGCGATCTTTCATTTTACTCTCTGATAGAAACACTTCTGTCGCTGTTCGAGAAATACCTTTCCTCTGTTCCTGCGGCAACCAATATTCGGCACACGGATATTTCGCTGTATGATCATTTGCGAACGACCGCCGCGATTGCAGACGGCCTTTACCGGTATGAAGCGGATAAAGGAGTTATGGTCGAGGAGAAGTGGGTGCTGGTCTGCGGGGATTTTTCGGGCATACAAACGTTCATCTATCGAATTACTAGCAAAGGGGCGGCAAAGGCACTTCGTGGTCGGTCCCTGTTCGTACAGATTCTTTGCGATGCTTCTGTTGACTATATTTTGAGGTATGTAGGCGGATATTCTACAAGCAGACTCTATTCGTCAGGCGGTAAATTCTATCTGCTTCTTTCAGCAACATGTTGTCAGGCGGTCTGCGATGCCGTGGAACGTATCAACGAATATCTCTTATATGAATTCGGCGGTGAGGTTTTTCTGGGAGTGGGTATTGCTCCTATAACAGCAAAGCATTTCGAACAGGGCGAGATGAGCAGCCGGTGGAAGGCTGTCAATGATGACTTGATGGGAAACAGAAAGAACCGGTTTGCCTCTCAGATCAAAAAACAAGAGGGCTTTTTTGATCCGCCAACAGTCTTTTCGCCCAAAGGAGGCTGTAAGACCTGTGGTAGAGATGATATTGCGATAACCGAAGTCGCGGAGGGTAACAGACAAATTTGCAAGGTTTGCAGGCAATTGGAAGATTTGGGCGCTCATCTGAAAGACGCGAGATATTTCCTATGGTCTTTTAATTCGAGTATCAGCAAAACCCTCGCCTCAAAACTTGGCAGAAAACCCGATCTGAGTCTGTCAAAACTGGGAATTCAGTTTTTCTTTATGGAAGATTTATCTAAATTGACAGGTTGTACGGATTTTTCGGAGTGCCGCATAGAGCGTATCAATTCAACTGATTTCATCCATGGCCTGAACGCTGGCAGCGGTTTTAGATTCGTAGGTCATTGGGATTCGGGCAAGTTGAGCGGTAATTGGGAATTTGACAAGTTCGCCGATAAGTCAGAGGGGGTTAACCGTATAGGTATCCTGCGTATGGATGTGGATAATTTGGGGCAGGTCTTTATCAAGGGGCTCCAGTTCCCCGATAGGGGGAGCGGTGGATGGGGGCCGGTGCAGAAAGATTTGGATGGTAGCATCAGACGAAAAGATATGGCATCTATTTCCCGCGTGGCCACTTTATCACGACAATTAAATCTCTTTTTTTCAGGATATCTTGGGGAACTTCTGAAAGAGTACGAGAGATGTCAGATCGTATATGCAGGTGGGGATGATCTATTTGTTATCGGTTCCTGGGATCAACTGCCAGATCTGGCACAAAAAATCAGGGAAGCCTTTGGTGTATTCTGTTGTGGGAATCCCGACCTTACCTTGTCTGGTGGTATCGCGTTAACAGGGGGAAAGTATCCAGTTTCACGCGGTGCAGACCACGCTGGAGCAGCGGAAGAATCCGCCAAGCGATATCGATCCGAAAAGGATTCTTTTTGTTTCTTCGGAGAACCACTCAGTTGGAGTGACTTTATAATGGCCAAATATCTTAATGAATTGTTTCGTGAAATAGTAAAAGAAAAGAATAAAGGATTCCTGGACAGGCTAAGAAACATTGTAGCGAGCAACAAGGCACTTGAAAGAGAAAGACGGCGCAAGGGAATGGACATGTCTAAGCTACAAAAGCTGCTGGCCTATGATAACTGGCGCTGGCAAGTCGCTTACTCCCTCAAGCGTTATGTTCGACAAGGTGAAGGGATCAAACAAAAGGTGAGTACTGTTCAGGAGGCACTTTTTAAGGATAGCGTCAATGGAACTACAACAGAACGTCCAGTGATCACCTGGATTGGGTTGCCCACTCGTTGGGCTGAATTCTTGGAGAGAAAGGAGAAATAGAGAATGAACAAGCCCACAGCAAAAGAGATAAGGGAAATTATCGGGGGCGATGCTAGATTGTTGGTTGAAAAGGCAAATAGCTTTGCAGTGGATATTTGCCACAAGGTGTCAGCTTCCCAACTCAGGAATGCCTTCGGCACAATGAAAAGGTTACAAATGTTGGGATGGAAGAACGCAAAAGTGCCGGCTCAGCTTCTTTTAATGAAGCCGCGTCTTGCCTACATGGCTGGACGTCACAAGGCGACTAAGGATGTCAAGGACGTGTTAATCCAAGGTATCGATTGTGTAAAAGACGAGAAAACCTTTGAAAGCTTCTGCAATTTCTTCGAAGCAATTCTTGCTTACCATAAAGCACACGGAGGGAAGTCATGACAGAGCCGACTAAACCAGACAATTTTAGATTAGGAAAGAAGGTGTTCATAGAAGGAACCATAACAGCAGTGACGGGGTTGCATATTGGAGGTTCATCGATCGGCATGGCAATAGGAGGCGCTGATGCTGTGGTCATTCGAAATCCGCTGACCGATGAGCCGTATATTCCGGGCTCTTCTTTAAGGGGTAAGATGAGGAGTCTGATGGAAAAGGCTCGGGGTGAAATGCAAGTTACAATTAAAGAAAAAGTTAAAGGAGAAAACGACGAATGGAAAGAAAAGAGAAGTGATGACTATGAGGACTTAGCCAGTATTCCCGATAACTCACTCTTGCCACAACATGGGGGAGAAGTTAACATTATTTCAGGACCATCGAAAAAAGCTGATTCCGATATCGGCAAACTATTCGGTGTTGCAGCGGATAATGAATCAGCGACCCCCACCCGCTTTATTGTTCGTGATGCCAGGCTTACCCGTCTATCTAAAGCTGAACTAGAAGGCGCAAAAAACACAGATATGCCGATGACGGAAGTCAAAACAGAGGTGTGGATTGATAGAATTACATCTGCCGCTACACCACGCCAAATTGAAAGGATTCCAGCGGGTGCTATTTTTAGTCTGGAGCTTATCTTAAATCTTTACGGAGGAGATGACAGAGACACATTTTTGAGTCATGTCTGGGAAGGATTAGAACTGGTGCAGTCCGATTATTTAGGGGGCAACGGGGGGAGAGGATATGGCCAGGTAAAGTTCGCAATTAACGCAGTGAAAGAAAAAGATATGGCTGCATATCAAAACGGGACAGAAGCGGCAGCGATTGATGATTTGTCTATTCCTTCAGCATTGGGAGCTGAGAAATGATAGCATACAAACTTAATTTCACAGCACCCCTGCATGTGGATTCACAGGGGACATCCTTTTATGAGAAGGCTGACGAATTTGTCCACTCTGATACCCTGACGGCTGCTATCATTTCTTGCTGGCGCTATTTGTATGATGACTCCGTAGATGAATTGGCGGCGCATCCTCCGTTTACGCTTTCATCGGCTTTTCCGTATTATTCTGACATCTATTTTTTTCCAAGGCCCCTTGTCGATATCTTTCATGAGCCGGAAGATGGTTCGGAAAGCAAAACAATAAAGAAGATCAAATGGTTGTCGCAGCCACTTTTTGAGCAGGTGTTGTCCGGCACGCTGATTGACTGGAACAAAGAGCGCCCCGAACTGTTTGCGGAAACCTTTGCGCTTTTGCGCGACGAAGCCGAATGCCTCGAAGAAAAATCTAAATCTTTTAGGCTTATGACAGTTCTTGAACGTCCAAGAATTGCGGTAAACAGAATCAAAGATTCTGCTGAAGAGGGATCTTTATTTTATTTTGCTGAGCATTATTTTCGTGAAGAGGCCGGACTTTTCTTCTTAGCGGAATTTAAAAACGGCACTACGAGAAAAAAACTTGATGCGGTTCTCCAGCTTTTGGGGGATCAAGGGATAGGCGCGGACAGATCTGTCGGAAAAGGAACATTTATTGTTGAAGTAGATGACTTGCTGGAACTTGAGCTGCCTAACGATCCGGAATTGTGGATAACTCTCTCACTCTATAATCCCGACCGTGGCGAGGTGAAAAACGGCCTTCTTAACGAAGCAGCCTACGACCTGACAACACGCGGTGGATGGATAAGCGGAACCAGTCTGAAGAAGCCGCCGATAAAGATGTTCACGGAGGGCTCAGTTTTCAAACAAAAGCCCGAGGGAAGGACAGTAGGCTTGTTTTCTGAGCAACAATGGAAACTCCTCGGCCTAAAAAATCCGATATTACGTCACGGCAGAGCATTTTGTTTGCCCATGAAAGGTCCGAAATGAAAAAACCAACGGAATCCCTAAAATACATAATCGAGATATTAACTCCTATCCACGTTGGAAGTGGGAGAGAACTCTCCAGCAAGTATGACTATTATTTGGAAAATGGGAAAGTCCATGTTGTGAATATGGAATCTGTTATTGAAGCATTAGAGGGAAACGATGCTGCAATAAAAGAGTTTGGGCGGGAGGACTTTGCCATTCGTAAGTTCTTACATGATTATTCCATCAAGTCAGATGGTTATCTCTTAAGTTGGCAGAATGTGAAGACGGAGTCTCCTGCTAAAAATGCCCAAAAAGGCTTCCCCTCTTCAGCAAGACTTACTTGGCAGGAACAACTTGGAAAAGCTTTCAAAGCAAGTGTCCCAATGGAAAAGGCGGATAATGCCCTCGGGCTACCCCGAAATATCCACGAACAGATCAAAACCGCTTTTGGGAAACCCTATATTCCAGGAAGCTCCATCAAAGGGAGTATAAGGACGGCAATCCTCTCAGAACTTATATCCCAAAACCCATATCTTGCGACTCGTAATTTGCCACGAGTTGTCGAAACAAATGACAGAAAAGGGAAGTTTGCGTCATCAAATGTGATCAAAGCCTATTTGGGTAAAAACCCTAATTACGATATCCTGCGATGCCTACATATCGGTGATGCTTATTTTGCATCCACTGACCTCTGTTGCAAAGATGTGCGCTGGTTTAACCTTCAAACTTCCGACAGGGCTGGTTGGCGGGATATGACTACCAAGAAAACGGGAGAAAATTGTGATGTTAATGGCGTCCACGTTGAGGCACTCAAAGCAGGTGCAAATGCCTCAATTGATATTCAATGGGATCAGTTTCTCTTGGGCGATAGCAAGGCTAATAAAATCTTAGAATTTAAGGAGAAAACCGGTTCATTCTCCTCTGTAATATCCCTTGCCGACACCATGAATGATCATGCCAAGCGACGATTGGCAGATGAAAAATTGTTCTTTGATAGATACAAACTTAATCAATTAAGTCTACAGCATGAAGCTCTTGAGAAGACAATATCAGAGGACTTGGCTGAAGGCGATTTTTTGATGCAAATTGGTTGGGGCAGCGGCTGGAAAGGTATGACGGGAGGATGGATGAAATCCGACCAGATCGAGCAGGTAAGAACGCTATACAAGCTTGGCAAAATAATACAGAAGGGAGAAGTGATTTGCCCTGTATGCGGGAAAAAGGCACGCCCGGATAACAAAAGTCATGGGTATAGCTACTGCTACAAGTGCAAGAAATCATTTCCTGCAAATATTAAAGAAAAGATGTTCGAGATATTTCCCAAGACAAGGCGCATCGTATTTGAAAATGGCCAACCGAAATACCCTTTTGGTTGGTTAAAGCTAAGTGCTCTGGGTCAAAAATTCGGTGACGTATTTTTATGCTGCCATTTTTTGT
>JASEIZ010000111.1 GCA_030017395.1 Desulfobacterales bacterium
CTTTCGCCGGAATGACGTAAAACGGTATTTTTTGACTTTTTACGAGACCATCATGATTAATTATTAACCTTAAAAAACAATCTTATCAAGAAAGAATAAATACATTTTTTACCACGAAGGCCACAAAGGACACGAAACACTTCGTAGTGAAGCTCCCTGACCTAAAGGATGGGCATTGCAGGGAGCAATCCAGTCAACAATAACCTCTTGATTCTTGCGCACAGAATTAACCAGGTAAACATGAGAAGCCTTTGCAATGTCTTTTATCATGATTGCCTTTTCCACGACTTTATTTTGTTTTATCAACCAATCTCGGAAAGTGCCGGCGAGCAAGCCACACTGAACCGGCGGGGTATATAGTTTTCCGTTCAGCTCAACTATAATATTGGCGATACAAGACTCGGTTACTTCGCCCTTTTCATTCCACAGGATTACATCATCATATCCGGGACATGCCGCCAATGCTTGATCATACACGCATCGGCTGGTTGTTTTGTGATACAGAAAAAGATTTGAAGAATCGACAGGTGACTTTGCAAGGCATACGCGCCGCATATGTGCATCAACAGAATGTTCCAGCACTTCGGGCTTGCAAGTAATAGCTCCGTCTTTTGCCACAAGCAAACGTACCTTATGCGCGGTGTGCGGGAAAGCATGTTCCAAAGATAAAAGTTTATCACGTATCGCATCAATATCAGCGGAAAAGGAAAAATAGACGGCAGAATCCATGAGGCGCGCCAGATGTTCTCGTAAAAGGTAATATCCGCTTTCAGGCGTCCACAAAATTGTTTCAAGAAGCGAAAAATCAGGCAACCTCTCAGTGAGTACCTTTGCTTTTGTTTGAGATTCCTCAAATTCAACCGTTTCTATGGAATCCCAAAGAATGCCGCCGCCAACGCCATATTCAGCCTGGTGTTTGATTTTGTCGATAAGCACCGTCCGGATAGCAACATTGAACTGCGCTTTGCGATCAGGGCTTATGAACCCAATGCTGCCTGTGTATATTTGACGCGGGCCTGTTTCAAGTTCCGCTATGATCTGCATGGTTCGGGGCTTTGGAGCTCCGGTGATAGAAGCCGGAGGGAAAAGAGCTTTTAATATTTCGGATAAACCAGCCTTTGTTTCCGCTGTAACAGTTGAGGTCATTTGCCACAGGGTTGGATATTTCTCTATATCAAACAATCTGTCTGCTTTTACGCTCCCGGCATGCGCGATCCGCCCCATATCATTTCTGACCATATCAACGATCATGATGTTTTCCGCTCTGTTTTTTTCTGAATGACGAAGCCATTGTGCCTGATTGATGTCGTCTTGCAAAGTCAGCCCCCTTGAAGCAGTTCCCTTCATGGGACGGGAACTCAGCTTATTACCGTCAAGACAAAAAAACAGTTCTGGTGAAGCAGAGCAGATAGACCATTCTTCTGTATTTACGAATGCTCCATACAGGGCATTTTGTGCTTTTACCAACTCAATGAAGTATGCCCATGGATCACCGATAAAGGGTGAAGTCAGGCGATAGGTAAAATTGACCTGATATGTATCGCCGTCTTCAATATTTTTTTTGATTTTAGCAATAGCGTGCTGATAAGCATCTCGCGTCAAAGAAGGCGTCCACGTTAGTGATTGCCCCGGTAATTGATCGGGGCGACATTTTTTTGATGTTGGAAAGAGGAGATGTTCGGGTTGGCTGTAGATTCCGAACCATATAAGGGGAAGTGAACCAGTTTTGTTTACCACAAGCGCAGGGTCAAAAGCCGGGGCAGCCTCGTAAGCAATGAAGCCTGCCGCATAAAGACCGTGTTTGTTAACTGTTTTTTCAATCAGGTTTAACGCGGGAATGACTTCTTCAATCCTGTGTGCTGAAATAATCTGCCGGGGATTACGAAAATGCAGCCAACACTGCTTGGCGGCATCGTGAATCACAACGCCATTTGAGACCTTTGCAAAACACTCCCTTTTGCCCAATTTCGGTGTCAGGCTCAAATTTTAATCCTCAAAACACTCAATATGTTCCGCCGGTTAGAATTTTCGCCTTCCTTGAACTTCAACAAAACCGAGCATTTCTCAAACGGCTTTATTTGTCATGCGCCTGAGCTTTTCCAGAAGACTTCCCAGCTTGAACTTTTTTCGTTCGAAGATCGAGTAGGCAACCGGAACTACCAATAGCGTGATCAGATTCGAACTAAGCAGCCCGCCGATAATTGCCCGGGCCATGGGTGCCTGGGCTTCGCTGCCTTCGCCAAGACCCAATGCCAGTGGCATCATGGCCAAAATGGTGGTCATGGCGGTCATCAGAATCGGCCGGAGTCGTCTCCTGCCTCCCTCTTCGATTGCCTCTTCAAGCGGCATTCCATCCCGGCGGCGCAGAAGATTGATGTGATCTACCAGCAAAATGGCGTTATTCACCGCAATGCCGCCTAACATGATACAGCCGATATATGATTGTATGTTAAAGGTGGTGTTGGTTAAAAAGAGCATCAGTATCACACCGATAGCTGCAAGCGGTACGGAAAACATTACAACAAACGGATCTCGCAGCGACTCATAAAGTGAGGCCATCACCATATATACCAGAATTATCGCCAACATAAAGCTCATCAAAAGCTCTTGAAATGCCTTCTGCTGCTCTTCGTAATCACCGCCAAAGAGGATGCTGAAATCTCTGGGTACCGGCACATTCTGCAAACCCTTCCGAATATCGGATAAAACGGAGCCCATATCCCGGCCGGTGATATTGGCAGTCACATAGACCACACGTTCCTGGTCTTTACGTTCGATAAGCACCGGTCCCCGTCTTGGGCTGACATTCACCACGTTTCGGAGTACCACCTGCTCGTCGTCGGCATTGGTAACAGTAAGATCAAGAATATCACGAAGGCCTTTTTTCTCCGCATCCTCGACCTTCACCAGAATCTGATACTCGTTTTCACCGTCCCTGTAGTTTCCGGCCGCAGTTCCGGCAAGCACTGTTTGAAGCATGTTGGCAATCTTTGATACCGTCAGCTTCATATCGGCAGCTTTTTGCCGATCCACGATAATGAGTTCCTCAGGAATTCCGGACTCCCTGCTTATTTTAATGTCGGTAATGCCATCCACATTCTCAACAATCTTTTCAATCCGACCGGATAGAACGTCGGCTTTTTCAAGATCATAGCCTCGCACCTCTATCTGAACTTTTTCCTCTCCTGCTGTGCCTATCTTAAGCAAAAAAAGCCCCTGTCCGGCACGGGTGCGGATTTTAACGCCCGGCATAAAGACGAGCTTTTTGCGAAGGGCTGTTGCAATCTCTTCGCTGGATCGGGTCCGTTCTTTGACCGACTTCAGCGCAATACGCATCTCACCGGTATTTGATCCGGTGGCGCGCCTGGTGGAAGCGCCGATATAGCATACCGTGTTTTTGATTTCCGGAACCTCCTGCTTTACGATGGCTTCGATTTTCTGAAAAGCCTGATTAACTAATTCAAGCCTGGTGCCCGGAGCCATCTCCGCATAGACTCGCACTTCGCTTTCATCCGCGGCTGGCATCAGCTCAACTCCGACCGCCGGAATCAGTAAAAGGCTTCCCAGAAACATAAAAAACGAGATTCCTAAGACCATCTTCTGGTGTTTGAGGGCAAAACAGAGGAGTCTTTTATACTCATTTTCAATCCGGGTAAAAAATCGTCCTGTTATCTGAAAAATTTTCCTGCCCAGAGACATGCCATTTTTTGTATCAATAATGACCGGACTGGGAACCCGGGAGGCCAGCATTGGTACAAGCGTAAGAGCCACAACCAGAGAACATCCCAGCGAAAAACTTACTACGCAGGAAAGTTGTTTAAACATGATCCCGGACATGCCTCGCACGAAAATAAGCGGCAGAAAGACCACCAGCGTGGTCAAGGTACTGGCAATAACCGCGGCTTTTACTTCCCCGCTGCCATTTATGGCTGCTGATTTCGGATCCTGGCCGGATTCTCCGAGCCGGTATATGTTTTCAAGAACTACAATGGCATTGTCCACCAGCATGCCGATGCCAAGCGCCAGACCACCAAGAGTCATCAGGTTCAGCGTAAACCCACTGAAATACATCAGAGAAAAGGTGGCAACTATCGATATGGGAATCGATGTGGCGATAATGGCGGTACTGAGGATGTTCCTAAGAAAAAGCAGCAGTATAAATACAGCCAGCACCCCGCCGTAGAGAACGGTGGTGCCCAGATTGGTAATAGAGCGCTTAATATAATCGGATGTATCTATGATGGGGAAAATATTAATCTGCGGGACATCATGGTTGATTTTTTCAATTTCCTTGAGCACGCCGGTCGCCACCTCCACGGTGTTTTTTCCCGACTGTTTATTGACCGAAAGTCGCACACTGAGCCTGCCGTTTACCCGGATAATCCGGGTTATTTTTTCCCAGGAATCTTTTATGGTGGCAATCTCTTTTAGCTGAATTGGAGCTTCTGCACGGATGGCGACCACCGTGTTTCGCAGTTCATCCAAACTGTTATAGATGCCCGGGGTTCGTATGGTGATATCAAGCGGTCCCTGCTCGATGGAACCGGCCGGAAGATTGAGGTTTTCTTCCTTGATACGATTTAGAAGCTTATCGATTGGAAGCCCCAGGGCTTTTATCTTTTCCGCGTTCAGGTTGACGTGGATCTCCCTGTCCAGTCCGCCACGAATATCCAAAGAGGCCACCCCGGAAATCCGCTCGATCCGGTTTTTAACCTGATTGTCGATAATTCTTCTTATCTGGATGGGGTCAAGGTCGCTGGATACTCCCAGGATGAGAATCGGAAAGGCAGCGAGATCGTATTTGCGCAGCACGGGCCGTTTAGCCTCTTCCGGAAGGTTTGGAATGACTCGATCCAACCTGTCCCGGATATCGTTGGCTGCAGCATCAAGGTCAGTACCCCACGTAAAAGTAACACGAACGCGATTTTTGCCTTCAGAGGAGACCGAGGTGACCTCCTCTACCCCGGGCACTGCGCTCATGGCCTCTTCTATCGGCCGTGTAATAAGTTCTTCGATCTCTTCCGGGCTGGCGTTTTCATATTCGGTCATAATGCTCAGCGTCGGGTAGGTAATATCCGGCATAAGGTCAATGGGAAGCCGGGACAAGGAAACCACGCCTATTATGATGACTATCAAAGAAACCATAACAGTCAAGACTGGACGATGGATGGAAAATCGGGAGATGCTCATGATTTATGATTTACCTGGTATAATAATCAAAGAACCGTCTTCCAGCAGGTGATGTCCCATAGTCACCACTGAACCGGTGATGGGCGCATTCAGCAATTCCGCCTGGATACCGTTTACGATACCGACAGTTACCGGAACAAACCGGACTTTTTGCTCCTTTAGATCGGCTAAAAAAACCCCCTGTGTTCCGTTTCTCTTAGCAAGGGCGGCTACCGGAACCACTGTGGCGTTTTCATGCTCATCGAATTGAATCTGAACCCGCACAAACATCCATGGTTTCAGAAAATTTTGTGCATTTAGGATTTCAATTTCTACCCTGGCTTGCCGTGACTTTTCTTGCAGAATCGGGGCTATTCGAATTACTTTTCCGTTAAAAATTTGCCCCGGAAACGCATCGGTTGAAACGATTGCTTCCAGTCCCAACTGAATTTTTGGATAGTCCCGTTCGATGACATAGATGGCGGCGATAAGCTTTTTGATATCGAGAACAAAGGCTATCGGAGTGTTTGGCGCCAACATGGCTCCTTCGTCAACAAATCGCTCTCCGACCACCATATGCCCGAGGGTATTATTTTCAGGCACTTGAATCTGTGTGTAAGAAAGCTGTACATTGGCTATCTTCAGGGCCGCCTCTTTTTGAGACACCTGGGCAATAGCCACTTTCAACTTGGCCTGCTGGGTTTTAAATTCAGACTCTGCCGCATCGAACTTTGATTCGGGGAGGATCTGCTTTTTCCGCAACGCAACGCTTCGCTCATACTCCCGTTTTGCGTTTTCTATCGTGCTTTTCCGCTCCTGAAGATTTGCCTTGGCAACGTCAACTTCGGCCGTTGCCTCGCTGACCTTCTGGAGATATTCATTGTTGTCCAGCACAGCCACCAGCTGCCCGCCTTTGACTATATCGCCGATATGAACCAATATCTTTTCGAGCCGTCCTGCAATTTTTGGCGCCAAAATAAACTTAGAGATCGGATATAAGGAGCCGGTAAAGCTTCCCACCTGCTGTATGGAGGCTTTCTTTACAGGTTCAACCTCGACTGCAACGGGTACGTCTTGGCGCTTGCCCTTCAAGCCTTTTCCGGAATCAGCGCTTTTTTGATAGATATGCCAGCCTAAAAAGCCGAGTCCTGTCAAAACAACAACAATAATAACCCATTTTTTTTTCATATGGAAAACCTATAGTAATTATTCAGCCACAGATTTACGCTGATCATCACTGATATTTTTTCTTTTATTATCATAAGAACCTAATAACTTTCGTATTTAACTCGGAATCGAAGCTTTCTTTCATACTTCCCAAATCAGTTTAACCTTGAACCGCTGAACCGTGAAAGGTTGTTTATAGTTAAAACTATCCGCGTTCGTCTGTGGCTGAATAGTTAAACCCATAAAGCTTATCAGAGATGCAAAGCAATACAATGTTTCCGGAATAATGACAATTAAAATATGATGAACTCATAAAAAGTCAAAAATACCGTCATCGCGAGCAAAGCGAAGCAATCTCTTGTTAGTTAACCGATTGTGTTGCACCTCTACTCTCAGACCTCGGGGCAGATCAAAAAAAGGAGCCTGTCCTCTTTAATTTAACTCTATACCCTGATTCACCATCAAAAAAATAAAAAACCTCGTTGATCCTGAGAAATCAGG
>JASEIZ010000112.1 GCA_030017395.1 Desulfobacterales bacterium
AAGCGCTTACACAATTGTTTATATTATATGTAACAGTTTATGGTGACCGGAGATTTTATATCAATTCAGGAATGGAGGAAATTTATGAAGGCAAACAGAATTTATAACTTTAACGCGGGGCCTGCGGCGCTTCCGCTTAGTGTTCTTGAAGAAATTAAAGATTCATTCATGAACTTCAATGGATCAGGCATGTCCATTATCGAAGTTAGCCACAGATCCAAATGGTTTGACCAAGTAATAAACGATGCTGTGGAGAGAACAAAACGGCTTTTAAAGATGGATGAAAATTACCATGTTCTTTTTATCCAGGGCGGAGCCAGCATGCAATTTTGCATGATTCCAATGAATTTTCTGCATGATGGAAAATCGGCTGACTATGTTGATACAGGCATATGGTCGACAAATGCTATAAAGGAAGCCCGTATACAGGGAAAACAGATAAAAGTTGCGGCATCTTCCGAAGACAGGGGCTTTTCCTATATTCCTCAAAATGTTAAATTCAGTAATAATGCGGTTTATGCCCATATTACCTCGAATAATACCATTAAGGGAACACAATGGAAAACCTTTCCTGATACCGATGGCGTGCCTCTTGTGGCAGACATGTCGTCCGATATTATGAGCAGACCTTTGGATATGGAACAATTTGGCCTGATATATGCCGGAGCACAAAAGAATATAGGTCCTGCCGGTGTGTGCATGGTTATTATCCGTGATGATATGTTAAACATGGTGCCCGATAGTTTGCCGACAATGCTGAAATATACGACTTATGCTTCTAAAAACTCAATGTATAATACTCCTCCGTGCTTTGCTATTTATACTGTTCAGCTTGTAATGAAGTGGCTTGAAGAGACGATCGGCGGTCTTGAAAAAATGGAAGAGGTAAACCTGAAAAAGGCAAACATTCTTTATAATTGCTTAGATTCAAGCGGGTTCTATAAGGGGACTGCGGATACAGGCAGCCGTTCTCTCATGAATGTTACATTCCGTCTTCCAAGCGAAGATCTGGAAAAGAAATTTATTCAGGAAGCGCTTGAGAACGGTTTTGGCGGCCTTAAGGGACACCGTTCTGTCGGAGGCTGCAGGGCATCAATATATAATCCTACAACCATAGATGCGGTAGAAGCTTTAACAGATTTTATGAAGAAGTTTGAACAAAAAAACGGTTAATGGTTAATTGTTACGCTGTCATTTCTGATAAATATGCCCATGATAAAAACGGTTGTAATTGCCATCACGCCTCCAAACAGGAATGGAGCGGCGGGAAAGAATGAAAACAGTATTCCTGCTATGATGCTTGCTGGAAGAAGTGTAATGCCTGTTATGGTTTGATGAAAACCCAGGGCAGTGGCTTTTGATTCTTTTGGAGCGATGTCTGCCACAAATGCTTTTTCTACCCCTTCTGTCATGGCATAGTAAATGCCATATATCAACCACAGGCCAAATAAGAGATGGTTTGAGCCGGGCGTAATAAACCCAAAAGCGCTATATACTACTGCGTACAACCCATAACCTGCTATTAATAGTTTCTTGCGTCCGATCCTGTCGGAAAGCGAGCCAAATACCGGCGACAGTAAGCTTGCAGTAATATTGAATATCAGATACATTATTATAACAGTAGATAGGGCATGTCCCAAATCCATACTTCGTAGAAGCAGAAACTGGTTGGACGAGTTGCCGAGTGTAAAAACAAACTGCGCAATGAAAAAAACCTGAAGATTGCGATCGTATTGCCGAAAATTAAGGCTGGGTTTTAGTTTTTTGCCCGACTCCAATCGGGATATGCTGATTTTATGTTTTCTCTCTTTTACAAAAAAAAGAAAAATTATACCGATCAGGCCGGGTACGATAGAAATAAGAAACAATTTATAAAAAGAATAAATGTCTTTCAAATTGCCTGTAGCAGGATCTAAAAATCTCCTGACCAGGAAGAAGCAGATCAGAGCTCCCAGTGTGGCTCCTGCGAAATCCATCCCCCTTTGAAAGCCGAATGCCCTGCCATGGATTTCTTTGGGAACCGACTCGGAAATCAATGCATCGCGTGGCGCCGTGCGTATGCCTTTCCCCACCCTGTCAAAAAATCGTGCGAACAGAACAAAATACCATCCAACAGAACATAATAACAGCAGGAATTTGGCAAGGGCGGAGGTGGAATAACCGGCTATGGTTATGGCTTTTCGTTTCTTCAAACGATCCGAATAATAACCGGAAAACACTTTAAGCAGGCTGGCGGTTGATTCAGCTATTCCTTCAATTATTCCAAGCACAGGCCCGAGCAAGGCGGTATTTGCCGCCATAATTACCCTCATAAATGCTTGCAAAAGAGGATAGACCATCTCTGAAGATACATCCGTAAAAAATGATGTAAACCCCACAAGAACGACGTTTCGCTCCATTTTATGATTTTTCATAAAGAGTGTTTTCCCAAGAAGGCTAATTTTTGGTAGTGATTGAACCGCAAAAGCGAGCGCATTCCCCGCTGCTTGCGGCGGGGAGCTTCAATTTATAGGTTGTCTGTGATAAAGTCAATCTTATAATTGAACGAACAATTCCTGGAACCGGTGAAAAGTAAAAATCCTCGACATGCCGTGAGAAAAATGTAATTATGTAACAAGAATTTTTAATTCTACAACACGAGATTGATTAATGGGCATATTAAACATAAATGATTTAAAGCCCGGTATGGTTTTGGCGCAGTCTGCCAAGAACAAACATGGCGCTGTCATTTTGGGCGAAGGTAATGTGCTGACGGAAAAACATATTAATTTTTTTAAAACCTGGGGAATCACCGGCGTTGACATAAAGGATATTGACAGCGATCAATTGATAAAACAAGAAATGGAAGCTCTGCCGAATGATATTGTTGAGTCGATTGAAAGGCAGCTTGATGAATTATTCCCACATTTTGAAGCTAATCCTGTCATGGAGGAAATATACAAAATTGTTAAAAGAATAAGTTTAAGACAAGCCGCAAATCAAAACAATAGTGGTACCGATGAAATCAGAAAAGATTAAAAGAATAATAAATTCCATGGGTGAGTTGCCAACCTTACCCACTATTTATATGAAGCTTACACATCTTTTGAACGTATCGGATTCATCAATCAAAAAGATAAGCAACATCATTTCTGAAGATCAGGCTATAGCAGCCATGGTGCTCAAAATTGTAAATTCGGCTGCCTATGGTTTTTCTAACAAAATCGGAGATTTGCAGCGTGCCATCGTAATTTTGGGGCTGAACGAAATAAAAAACCTCGTGCTCGCAACCTCTATGTATAAAATTGTAAACCAATTCGAACCGAGTAGCGCATTTGATATGCAACAATTTTGGAAACATTCCATAGGATGCGCAATCTCAGCAAAGGTTTTGGCTGAAACCGCTTACATAAAAGATCCGGAAGAAGTTTTTACGGGGGGCCTGCTTCATGATATAGGAAAACTGATTCATGCAACCTATTTGCGCGGAGAGTTTAATGATGTAGTAGCCGATGTTGTAGAAACCGGATCTCAGATGTCTGAATCGGAAAAAAAATACTGGGTTTTGATCATGCTCAGACAGGGAGTGTTTTAGCGGAAAAGTGGAGTTTACCCAAGAAAACGGTCAACATGATAGCCCACCATCATTTGTCCCATGTGCCGGATACCATAACCAAAGAGATTGCAGCCGTTCACATCGGGAATATTCTTTGCATATCCCTTCGAATGGGATCAGGCGGAGAAAAAAGAGTGCCGATTGTTAATCAAAAAGCATGGGAAATTTTGGACCTCAAGTTGAGCGATCTTGAATATATTATGCAAAGGTCCACAAAACTTTTTGAAGAAAGCATTTCTATTATGGAATTTGAACCGCAATAGCAAGCGCATTCCTCATAGATTGTCGGAGCAAAGCGGATATCCCATTTTGGCGGGGCCTCGGGGTTGGCGAGCCAATCTAAAAAAGGCTGACTTTTTTCCGGTTTAAGATCGGTTATTTCTTTTAGATAGGCGGATTACCGAGAAACGGGAAGAGTTTGTGGCGGTGTAGAGGTTTTATCGAACATGCTAAATAAACAGACAAAAATTGATCAAAATGAACTTGAATCAATAATCAAAAAACTGCATTTTCTGGAAGAATCCAACATAGCGCTTATTAGCATTCAGGATAAGCTTGATCGGTTAAGCCACTTTCAATCCAAAATGCTCTTATCTTATGATGTTGATTATGTGCTTGAGACTTGGCTTGCAAGGCTTGGGGAACTGGTCAGAATCGAGGTTTGTTCGGTCTTCCTCGTAGAAGAGAGGGGCATTGAGTTTGTTCACAAGATATCAAAACCCGAAAAACTTTCGCCTGTCATTCAAAGGGAGGTCGATGCCCAAATTAGCCAGGGGAACTTTGGACGGGCCATCAGCAAAGGCATTCCCCTGAGTGTTTCCGCTGAAGTCTTAGGAAAAGAAAGAGGTCGGCTTCTGAGCATCATGATAGCTCCTCTTTCCAACCTGCAAAGGACTATAGGCGCAGTTATCATTGCCTTTGAAGAAGACAAAGATTTCATAAGACAACAAACCTCAAAACTTTTACATATTCTCGTGGATTTCTTTTCTCTGGCCCTGGAAAATGTATACTTGCTTGGGGATTTGAAAACTGCTTACTTCTGTACAGTCAAAGCCATCGCCAACTCCATAGAAGCGCGTGATCCATACACGAAAGGCCATTCCGAGAGAGTCGCTCAATTTTCTAAAGCAATAGCCAAGGAGTTTAACTGGGACAAAAACGAAATAGAGCTCATTGATTGGGGAGGAATGCTTCATGACGTCGGCAAGATAGGCATCCACGATATTATCCTAAACAAGCCCGGAAATCTTACCGATAGTGAATACAATGAGATAAAATCACACCCCTTGATCGGCGCTCAAATAGTCAAAGACATCTCTTTTTTAAAATCTGTAATACCCTACGTTCTTGAGCACCATGAAAGATTTGACGGCAAGGGTTATCCAATGGGCGTGGCTGGAGAAAATATCTCTATTAAAGGAAGACTGTTGGCGGTGGCTGACACCTTTGATGCAATGACCAGTGATAGACCATATAGAAAAGCCTTAAAATCTGAAGATGCTCTTAAGGAGATATTAAGAAATCGAGGGACTCAATTTGATCCCGAAGTTGTACGGGCTTTTGAAAAGGCCTTGATATCAGGTAAGATATGTAGAAACCTTAAATAACCGATGGTTATTTCATTAAAAGGGCATACAAGCTGATTAATGGCTGGGAGACAAGGATTCGAACCTTGGTTGACGGAGTCAGAGTCCGCAGTCCTGCCGCTGGACGATCTCCCATTATTTTTTTCGATACATAAAAGCAATAAATGAGTCAAGACAAATTTTATATCAATCCTTCCTGTTCTTTATAAGCTGTACTGCATTTTGCAGTCGCGATATAACCCGTTTTTTCCCAAGCGCCTTGATGATTTCAAATATACCAGGACTTACTGTTTTCCCTGTAAGCGCCACCCTGACAGGCTGGGCAATTATACCCAGTTTAAGACCGTTGGTTTCCATGACTCTTTTAAAAGCATTTTCAAGACTATTTTCATTAAACGATTCGAGCGGTTTAAGCTGATCGATTAACTGATTGAGAACCTCGAGCGAAGCCGGTGTAAGAAACTTCTTTGCGGCTTTTTCTTCATACAAAACCTCTTCCTGAAAATAAAAAAGGGCTCCCTCAGCCATGTCGATAAGGGTTTTGCTTCTGGTGTTTAATGTTTTAATGACAGAGTTAATAAAATCTCCCTTTTCTGCCAAGCATCCTCTTTCGCTTAGGAACGGCAAAAGATGCGTGGAGAGCTTTTCTGGAGGTGCGGCCTTGATGTGATCTGCATTAAGGGCAAGCAGTTTTTCCTGGTCAAATATACCTGGGGATTTACCGATGTTTTCCAGTGTGAATTTTTCGATAAGCTCATCACGTGAAAAGAACTCCTGGTCGCCATATGACCAGCCCAGCCGCACAAGATAATTAATCAGGGCATCAGGCAGATAGCCCATATCTCTATATGCGGTAACAGACATTGCGCCGTGCCGCTTGCTCAATCTGGTACGGTCTTTTCCCAATACCATGGGTACATGCCCGAAAGCCGGCAATGAACTTTCCAGAGCATTATAAAGCATTATCTGTCTTGGGGTATTGTTAAGATGATCGTCGCCTCTAATTACGGTATTTATGCCCATTGTAATATCATCAACAACCACGACAAAATTGTATGTAGGGGTTCCGTCGCTTCGGCAGATAATAAAATCGTCCTGTTCGGAATTCTGGAAAACAACGTTGCCCTTTATAATATCTTTAACAATAGTGGTTCCTGTAGCAGGCGCCTTGAAACGGATAACGGCATTGGCGGTTTTTGCAAGACCTTTGTAACGGCATGTTCCGTCGTATTTAGGCTTGCCGCCGCCGGCCATGGCTTCTTTTCTCATAGTATCGATTTTTTCTTGAGAACAAGTGCAATAGTAGGCATTGCCTGAATCAAGGAGTTTCTGAACATATGTTTGATAAACATCAAATCGTTTGGTTTGGAAAAAAGGGCCCTCGTCCCAGTCGATGCCAAGCCACTCAAGGGCTTCAAATATCGCATCGACCGAAGCCTGTGTGGAGCGTTTTATGTCCGTGTCTTCAATTCTAAGAACAAATCGGCCGTTCATGTGCCGTGCATAAAGCCAGTTAAAAAGAGCGGTTCGCGCGCCTCCTACGTGAAGATATCCGGTTGGACTAGGTGGAAAGCGTGTTACTATATTTGACATATTATTTTTTCCTGAATATGTTAATTGATGGTCTCGTAAAAAGTC
>JASEIZ010000113.1 GCA_030017395.1 Desulfobacterales bacterium
TAGCGCCGATTCTGGCTATAATTACTATCCAGCAGAAAGTAGCGACAGGAATACTTTTTATCCTGCTTTTTGCCGTGGGGCATTGCCTGCCGATCGTGGTTGCCGGAAGCTCTGCGGCGGTCGTAAGAAAGTTGATGGAAAACAGCGCCTGGCAGGGGGCGGGAACCTGGTTTCGCAAGGGCGCTGGAATAATGATCGGCCTGCTGGGAATTTACTTTGTTATCAGTCCATTTGTAGGAACATAATCTTAAACAGGTAGTTTTGGGAAGATAAACAATGTCGCGAATCAAACAACTCTTATTTTTAGACCGGTTTTTGACTTTAAGGAATGGTATGAAAAGAATTATGACATGCAATCCGCTTGTTGGCATACTTGGGAATATCAAAACCAAGTTCTTATCCGTAATATTGCTGAAGCATAGCGGTATTAGAATGGCATTTCTTACAATCGCAATACTGGCGACATTTATTTATTCAGGCTGTTCAAAAGATGACGCCGAAAAAAAGTCTATGTCAAAGGACACAGAGTCTTCAACCGTTACTGCGGCCCAGGCTATTATACCTGGAAATACCCTTTCTGAAACAGCGGGCACCAAATCTGATCCGGAACAGAAGCCGAAAATCGGCCTTCCGAAATTGCTAGATCTTGGTGCAAAGAAGTGTCTGCCATGCAAGATGATGGTTCCCGTTCTTAATGCTCTGGAGAGAGAATATGCTGGAGTTCTTAACATCGAATTTATTGATGTGTGGGAACCGAAGAATCAGGAAAAAGCCGGATTATATAAGATCAAATCAATTCCAACCCAGATATTCATCAATCCCACGGGCAAAGAGCTTTGGAGACATACCGGCTTTATTTCCAAGGAAGATATTCTGACCAAGTGGAAAGAACTGGGCTATGGTCTGAAAACGACCGGAATCGCTACGCAACAGTTTCGTAAAACAAAAATGCCTGCAAGCAAGGAGCAGGAATGGTGTGGGTGTAGTGGCACACCATGAACCTGCCATAGATAAGGCTTTAAACCACAACAGCGAGCGAATCTTCAATGAAAGGATAAGGAGCGAATATGAAATTATTACAAAACGACATCAAGCAGATGGTAAGAAAAAATTATGCCGCAATCGCTCAATCCGATAAGTGTAGCTGTTGCGGCAATTCGTCAGATATTGCGAACATATTAGATCTGGGCAAAAAACTCGATTATACAAACGATGAACTCGCCATTGGCCTGGGAGATGCTAATCTTGGTCTCGGATGTGGAAATCCCTTGACCATTGCGGATTTGAAACCAGGAGAAACCGTGCTCGATTTAGGAAGTGGAGCCGGCTTTGACGCATTTCTTGCAGCAAAAAGCGTTGGAAAACACGGAAAGGTTATCGGCGTTGACATGACGCAGGAAATGATAAAAAAGGCAAAAAAGAATGCGGACAAAATGGGTGCAATCAATGTTGAATTCCGATTAGGGGAGATAGAAAAATTACCTCTTTCTGATAATTCAGTCGATGTGGTTTTATCAAACTGCGTTATCAATCTTTCACCCGATAAAAGAGCTGTTTTTGGAGAAATTTTTAGAGTATTGAAGCCGGGAGGGCGGATCAGCATATCGGATGTTTTGCGCTCAGGAGAAATCCCAAGGGAAATCATGGATAATCCAAAAGCCTACACAGGGTGAGTGTCCGGGGCTATCTCACCGGATGAGGTGAGACAGATTCTAAGCAGACTGGGTTTTGAATCTATAATTATAACAAAAAAGAGGAACAGCGAACAAATAATCAAGAGTTGGAATCTCGGAAAGGGAACAGAATTTATGGTGTTTTCTGCATATATACAAGCCGGCAAACCATCAAATCTATAAACATTTGACATGAAAGGTCTATGGCAAATATCATTAATCCTGGCCATTAGTGCGGGACTGGGTATAATCAGCAATGCTTTAAGGCCCGACAGTCTGCGACTGTTTGGCGAATGGTCTTCGGAATCCGGACTGACCACACCAACAGGAGAGTGTCTGATTATATCGCTTTCGGAAGCTGAAAAACTGTTTGCTGAAAATGCAGCGATATTCATTGATGCCCGTTCTAACGAAGATTTCAAAAAAGGACATATCCCAGGAGCAAAAAGCCTGCCCTGGCAGGATGTTGACCGGAGATTTATCGAAGTTATAGAAGATGTTTCGCCGGATATGATTATAATTACCTATTGTGATGGAGAGAGTTGCAAACCAAGCTATAACCTGGCATTGTTCCTGTTTGACATGGGATTTAAAAATGTTAGGGTGCTGGCAAACGGATGGTCGGTATGGCAAGAAGGCAAGCGGTAATATTTTTAAAAAGTTAAGGCGTTAGGAAAGTATGAAGAAAACGAACTGGAATTACCGTTCTATTTTATTCCTTTTTTCCAGGTTGATATTGGGATGTGTTTTCATTTATGCTTGTTTTGATAAAATTCTCCACCCTGCAGCATTTTCTAAAGCAGTCTATAATTACCAGATCTTGCCGGATGCCTTTATAAATCTAACAGCCATTGTGCTGCCATGGCTGGAGCTTGTTTTAGGTTTTGTTTTCATTATCGGCATCTGGATGCATGGAGCGGTTGTAATCAGCAATCTTCTTTTAACCATGTTTACAGTGGCTTTACTCTTTAATCTGGCACGGGGGCTGGATATCAGTTGCGGGTGTTTTTCTACTTCGGCCATGGAAAGTTCGGCTAACATTTGGACTGTATTGCAGCATGGATTGTTTTTGGTCCCGGCTGTGTATCTCCTGTTTATGGTTTATTTTTCAAGAAATTGTGATGTATTGAAGCCAAAAACATGATAACCAATCACAACAATCTTATTTTTAACAGGAAACCGGACAATGAAATTGAAGATGACGATGGCCGCTTTATGCTGCCTGCTTTTACTTGCGATCCATTGTAAGGCTGAAAATATTGTCGAAAAGAAACCAGTTGCTTTTTTGCCTGAGCAAATATTTGAATTTGAGCCGGTTGTAGAAGGAACAATTGTCATTCATGACTTTATTATTCAAAACAAAGGCACGGCGCCTCTTGTTATCAACAAGGTAAGCGCCGGCTGAGGGTGTACGGCTGTCTCCAGCACGAGGCAGGTCTCTCCTGGCAGTGAGGGAATGATAACGGTTAAAGTTCATACCGACGGGTATGGCGGGAAAAAAATCGGAAAAAATATCCATATTCAGACCAATGATAAAATACACCCTGAATTTAGTGTAACAATTACAGGCTATCTTGAAAAATTCGCAGATATCGAGCCTCAAAGAATAATGCTGAGGGGTTCATTAGGGCAGACGATAAAAGCACAGGTTGAAATTACTCCGGGGACTCAGTACCCGTTTAAAATAATCAATCTAATGGCAAAAGATGGGAAATACATCAAATTTAGCATAGCTAATGCAAAAAAATCGAATGCAGGAAGTTATGTATTGACCGTTGAAAATCTAAAAAAAGAAATTGGCCGATATAATGATGTGATTTATTTAAAAACAGACAGCAGGTTGCGCCAAACAATTCCTATCTATGTTTTCGGCAATATTTTTAGCCTCCCGGAAAACAGGGAAAAGTAACCTGGAAAAAGTTAAAATATAAAGCAGCCCTGCCGGAAGTTATGACAAGGCTGCTTTACTTTTTCCTATGCGGTTTTACTTTGAAGGCGATTTGGTTTGAAAATTATCACAGATTCCGTCACCATTTTCATCCACATAATTAGGTCCTCTCTGGGCTGGTGTATTCTTTTGACCGCTTCCATCTTGAAAACCTTTGCCGTTGCCGGCATATGAAAAGGAGACAGCCATCAGCAGGCATACGCTCAGAACCGCCACTTTAAATAAACTTTTCATTTTCTATCCTCCTTATTGTATTAGAATGTTTATCAACCTTTCACTTACTAATACACTCGCAAGGCAATTTTTCTTTCACTTTTTTTGACAATTTCGTAACACTCTAATTTTGCTCTTAAATTATCTTTTAAAGAGAATATCAAAGTTTCCTTACTCAATATAAGGAAGGGACACTAAATAAATTTTAAGAGCGAAATACGATTATGAGGGCTTGATGATAGCCAACCAAGACTGATGAACCTTTATGGAAAGGCACAGGGAAGCTAAGACTCTATGAAATAATATTTACTTAGCTGTCACATTCTAATTGCAGAAGTCTGGTACGGTTCCTGCCTTGCCCCCTACATCCTTTCCATGGCCGAATTTCATTCGCGACAAACCGGTTTTGCCCTTTCATCTCTCCAATGATCTTTATTTTCAGATTTTGTGCAGGTATAAGCCGGCCTTTCCAAATAGTATCGTTGATATCAATCACCCAAATATTACCCTGCAAATCCTCAATCTGCATTTTTTGCTCAGAAATTATTTCGACAATCTTCCCGGCAAGCAGCCCACGTCCCGGCGACATACATACTCTTTGCTTACGTTCCTGCAGATCTCTATAAAACGGGACATTATGTTCAAACGCCGTTTCCAGCCTTTCTGACAATCCTGTCGCATAAAAAATCCCTCCGCCGATAACTGAAATAGCAATACTTCCTAAAATTACCCATAATGTGCGATAGCGGTATCCCTGTTCCGTGCGCCGAAAGTTATAAAAAGCAAATCCTGTAAATCCCAGCAAAAAAATCAGCCAGAAAAACGGGATTACCAATAGCGCAAATTCTAACGGGCGGTGGCTCAGATGCTTGTATAAATCCCATTCAGCATATCTTAATTGAAATATGGCAACAGCGCAGGCAATACTTCCAAACAAAATCGACAGGCCAAATACCGTCCATATTACAGAACGCTTGAGCAGGAAGTACTGTTTAGGATAAGGACGCACTTCATCTTTCTTGATTTTTTGTAGAATATCTTTGCTTATATCAGCCATAATTTTATATTACACTACTTGACTACTCGACCACTCGACTATTTAACGATTCCTGTATTAAGTTGATGCCGCCCGGCTATTTTCTTGAAACTTGTTTTTGCTCTATTGATTTGTGTTGCTACTGTTCCCGGCGGCTTACGCAAAATATCGCTTATCTCATCATAACTTTTATCTTCAAGATATCGAAGAACAAGTATCTCACGATATTTATCCGGAAGCTCCGCAAGCGCCTTCCTCACCCTTTCATCCTTTTCAAGATTTTCGTATGCTCCGTTAATTTCAATCGTGTCATTAATAGAGTCGATCAGATTTGCTTGATCTTCAATATTTGAAGGTATCATTGCCAAGCGGAGTTTGGTTTTACGGTATTGATTAATAATTTCATTATGAGCTATCCGATAAATCCAGCTTGAAAATTTCAGCTTGCGATTAAAGCCGTTAAGATTTCGATATACCTTTATAAATACTTCTTGAATTATGTCTTCCGCTTCCTCCTGGCTGATTGTTGTAAGCCGTTTAATATAACGTAATATCTTTATGTCATATCTTTTCATCAGATAATAAAAACAATCCTGATCCTCGAGTGAAAGTTGAACAAGCTGCTCGTCCGACATGTTTTCATAATCGTTCATCTAAGACAAGTAAATCCTTGGAACACGATCGGCTATCGCAGATATAATCTCGTAATTAATTGTATTGATGCTTGAAGCTATTTCATCAACAGTTATAGAAGCATCGCCCTGTTTGCCGAAAATTACCACCTCGTCTTCAAGTGAAATCTCCGGAATATCTCCGACATCCAGCATTGTCATATCCATGCATACACGGCCAATAATCGGTGCTTTGCGACCGCAGACCAGCATGTGGCCACGAGAAGACAGAAGGCGGCTAAATCCGTCCGCATACCCGATGGGCACGGTGGCAATTGTTGTGGCCTTTTGGGTCTCATAGGTAATTCCATAACTGACCTTAAATCCAGCCGGAACCTTTTTTAAATGAATTATCCTTGCCTTAAGCTCCATGGCCGGCTTTAGATTAATCCGGCTTCTATCAACATTGTCGGATGTGTATAAACCATAAATCGATATGCCGGTTCTAACCATATCAAGATGTGTTTCCGGCATATCTATCACTGCCGCACTGTTTGCAGCATGTTTAACAGAAAATTCCATGCCCGCATTTTTAAGCTGCTTAATAAAGTTAATAAATATTGCAAGCTGATTTTCAGTATAAGATTTATCCGGGCTGTCAGCAGAAGCAAAATGTGTATATATGCCGTTAATTTCAAGGTTTTTAAGACGCGCAATTAATTCTACTTCATGCACGGCATTATCAACACCCCTGCTTGATTGCGAAGCGTGGAAACAATCAGGCAGCACGCCGAGCCTTCCCATTCCAGTGTCCACTTTAAGATGCACCCTGATTTTTTTACCGAATGAGCTCGCCGCCGCAGACAGGGCATTAGCTGTTTTGTATGAATAAACGGTTTGTGTGAGATCAAACTCAACAAGCTCTCCGGCCATGTTCGGAGGAGTATAGCTGAAAACCAGAATCGGCGCATCAAAACCGGCCTTTCTAAGCTCAATGCCTTCACTCGCTCTTGCTACACCAAGAGCCTGGGCGCCGCTTTCCAAAGCCTTTCCCGCCACTTCAATAAGACCATGGCCGTATGCATTAGCTTTTACAACAGCCATAAGACGAGAATCCGGACTTGTTATTCGCCTCAATTCGCGAACATTATGCGCTATATCCTCAAGATCAACTTCCGCCCATATAATAGGATGTTGCAAAAGCCGGCCTCCATAAAAGTGTTTTTTATGAAACCATCAATATTTGATGAACTCGTAAAAAGTCTTGAAATCGTCATGCCGGACTTGATAAGCCTGCCCCGTACTT
>JASEIZ010000114.1 GCA_030017395.1 Desulfobacterales bacterium
CAGAAAGTTAGGGATCAAACAAAAAGGTGAGTAACGGTTCACGGAACGTTGAAATTAGAAAATAGAAATTAGAAATTGGAAAAAATATAAAAATGTAGATACGTTACCTAATTTCAAATTTCCAGTTTCCAGTTTCGACATCGGCATTCAATTCGATAATACACGCTTTTTTGAAAAAAGTGTAAACTGGCGAATAAAGGATGCCCTATTTTTTATTAAAGATATTAACAGAGGTATCATATGAAGTTAATTTTAAAAGAAACAATAGAGTCATTAGGAATAATCGGCAGCGAAGTAAAAGTGGCAGACGGTTATGCCAGAAACTATCTTTTACCCCGAGGAAAAGCAGTGCCGGCAACTTCTCAAAACCGTAAAATGCTGGAGACGGAAAAGGCTAAATTTGAATTGCAAATTGCCAAGGAAAAGGAGTTTGCCGAAGAGATGTGCAAACGTCTTGAAAATGTTGTATGTAAGATAACCGCGAAGGTTAGTGAAGAGGATCGCCTGTACGGGTCTGTTTCTACGGGCGATATTATTAATGCCCTTGCAAACCAGGATATTGAAATTGAAAAAAGGATGATATTGCTCAAAGAGCCTATTAAAAATACAGGCACATACAAAATACCTGTTCGTGTTTACAAGGGGGTTGAGCCTGAGATAACGGTTGAAATAGTGGCTGAATAAATTGTAACCGTTCACAGTTTACAGTTATCGGTTCACGGTTGATCAAAACATAAAAGCAAGAGGCTCAAAGCTGAAAGCTAACAAACAACTTTAGCTCACTTAAATAACCGTAAACCGTGAACCGTAAACTGTTTTCAATATCCAAAACGCTTCAATCGTTGCATAGTTCATTGAAAAAAATGTGAAATGTGAACCGGCAACCGTGAACGGTTACAAATTAAACGTCAATTAGTTAATGCAGATTAGGCAAATGGTCGATACGCGCTTTCAAAGCGAAAAAAATCCTTCTCTTTATAAAGTTCCTCCACAGAATCTTGAGGCGGAAGAATCTATACTAAGCGCAATTCTGATAGATAATAACGCCTTTCTTGATGTTGTTGAGATTCTTTCTCCCGAAGATTTCTACAGGTCGTCTCATAACAAGATTTTTTCAGCAATGCTTGATCTCTTTTCAAGGAGCGAACCTATTGATCTTGTGACACTTGCCAACATTCTCAAAGAGCAGAATTATCTGGAAAAAATTGGAGGGGCTACATATCTTGCCAGGCTGGTGAATACTGTTCCAGTTGCTGTAAATGCGCGACATTATGCCAGGATAATCCACGACAAGGCATCGCTGAGGCGTCTTATAGAAAAGACAAATGAGATTGCCAGGCAGTGCTTTGAAGACCGTGGCGATGTTGACGAACTAATAGACTTTGCTGAAAGAGCCATTTTTGAAATATCGGAAAATAAGAATAAACAGGCGTTTTGTCAGATCGGCAAGATTATCAGCAAGAATATCGACACCCTTGAAGAGCGCGAGGGGAACAAGAGTTTACTCACCGGTATTGCGACAGGTTTTACACGTCTTGACAGCCTGACATCGGGTTTGCAGAAATCCGACCTTATAATTATTGCCGCGCGCCCAAGTATGGGAAAAACCTCTTTAGCGCTGAATATTGCGAGGAATGCCGCAGTAAACGCCAAAGTTCCTGTTGCGATATTTTCACTTGAGATGTCTAAGGAACAGCTTTCGATGCGTTTGCTCTGTGCTGAGGCAAGAATCGATTCGCACCGTATAAAGAGCGGTTTTTTCAGCAGGGATGACTGGAACCGGCTGACAGAGGCTGCCGGTGTTCTGTCTGAAGCGCCTATTTATATAGATGATTCACCCGACATTTCGGCCACTTCGATAAGGGCCAAGGCGCGCAGATTAAAGATGGACAAAGGGCTTGGTTTGGTTATCGTTGATTATCTGCAGCTTATGAGGGGTAGAGCTTCAAATGAGCGCAGGGACCTTGAAATTTCAGAGATATCAAGATCATTAAAGGCGCTGGCAAAGGAGGTAGACGTGCCTGTGCTGGCTCTTTCTCAGCTCAACAGAAAGCTGGAGGAACGAAGCGATAAACGGCCACAGCTTTCCGATTTAAGGGAGTCAGGCGCACTTGAACAGGATGCGGACGTCGTTGCATTCATTTATAGAGACGAAGTGTATAACAAAGACGAAAACAATCCAAACAAGGGTAAAGCGGAAATAATCATTTCCAAGCAAAGGAACGGACCTATAGGGTGGGCATCTTTAACCTTTTTAACCTCTTATACAAGGTTTGAAAATCCGGCGTCGGAAGATGATTATGGCATGATGGATTCATGAAGAAGCTTTTCGGAAGCACTAGTGGACTAAAAGCAAGTCATATCCGCAGGCTTGAAAATCTTTATCGTCGCCGCATACCGACTGAATTTGTCGTTACATTTGAGATTGCCCGCGAAATAAGCAGCCTTTCCCATGAGATACGCCGTCAAATAGGTGTTCTTGTAAACCGTCTTGGGAAAATAGCATATGTAATTATAGGGAATTATCAAGAAATAGTAATTCCTGATATAAGTGAATATAGAACTGCTCCTGGCCGTCTTAGAGGGCTCAGATGCATACACACACCTGAAAAACGAACCTCTGACAAAAGATGATCTTACAGACCTCGTCCTCCTGAGGCTGGACATAATTGCAGCCATTACAATAACACCAGATGGCCGGCCCAGCCAGGTTCATGTTGGACATATACTGCCTAAAAGTCCAGAAGAAAAGCAATGCAGGATACTTGAGCCTCTGAATCCAGGTCAACTCGACATAGGCTGTCTCGAGCTTATCAAAGCCGTTGAAATAGAACTTTCTCATGCAGTGCATTTATATAAAGCAGATTCAGAAAAGGAAAGGGCTATACTGATAAGCGTTACAACTGCTCCCAGGCGTATAGCTATGGATTCCCTGGCAGAGCTTAAAGAACTGGCTTTGTCAAGCGGGATAGATGTGGCTGACGTTGTGCTTCAACAGCGTAAAGTGGTTGATTCAAGATTTCTTATAGGACTTGGAAAACTTCAGGATATAACTATTTTAATTCTCAAAAAGGGAGCGACACTTATTGTTTTCGATCAGGAATTGAATCCATCCCAGATGCGTTCAATTTCGGATAAAATAGATATTAAGATTATCGACCGGACCCAGTTAATCCTCGATATTTTTGCTCAGCGTGCTCAAACAAGGGAAGGAAAGCTTCAGGTTGAACTTGCGCAACTAAAGTATCTGCTTCCGCGACTTGTTGAAAAAAACACTGCAATGTCGCGTTTGACCGGCGGAATCGGGGGGAGGGGACCCGGCGAAACAAAGCTTGAGATACACAGAAGGCGTGTACGTGACAGGATTACGCGTCTGGGAAAAGACCTCCTTTTTGTAAAGAAACAACGCAAGCAGCAAAAGGCAAAGAGACAGAAAAAAAGCCTTCCGGTTATTTCGATAATAGGATATACTAATGCTGGTAAATCAACGCTTCTTAACACCCTTACAAAAAGCAATGTGCGCGTTGAGGATCGTCTTTTTGCTACTTTAGACCCTTCGAGCAGACGTTTGAAGTTTCCGGAAGATATTGAGGTGATTATAACCGATACTGTCGGCTTTATTAAAAACCTCCCAAGAGAGCTTATGGTTGCTTTTCGCGCTACATTCGAAGAACTTGAAACAGCGAATCTTCTTCTTCATATCATAGATATCAGCAACCCGCGTTTCAAGGATCATATTGAGTCTGTTGAAAAAATTCTATACGAGCTTAATCTGAATAATATTCCCCTAATTCATGTTCTAAACAAGCAGGATATTGTTGACAGAGAAATCGTAAACACGCATATTAAACAACTTAACGGGATAGCAATTTCAGCTAATAATGAGTCAACATTGATGCCTCTTCTTGAAAAAATGCAGGCTTTAATCAGCGCTTAATTTTTACGAAACCATCAAGGTTGATGAACTCGTAAAAAGTCTCTAAATCGTCATGCCGGACTTGATAAGCCTGCCCCGTACTTGATACGGGGGCATCCAGAACGCATTGAATTTACTGGATTCCGGCTTTCGCCGGAATGACGGAAAAGAGAACTTTTCGACTTTTTACGAGATCATCAAGGTTGACTTGCCGGTATAAATATATATTATATAAATGTATATGGATTTGAAACTTGTTAAAAGCATTGGTGTTGCCGCTGCTTATAAGGGCGGCAGTGTTGTTAGGTCTCACCTTGGGAGGCTATCTGCAACAAAAAAGAAAGGCTCTATTGATCTTGTTACAATGGCTGATACAGAGTCGGAAAAGGCAATCATTGAGACTATCCTGTCCAAGTTTCCAAATCATACCATACTGGCTGAGGAAGGCGGCCTGAATGATGGTGAGGCTGATTATAAGTGGATTGTAGATCCCCTTGACGGTACGACTAATTTTGCTCATCAATTAGGCCTTTTTTCTATTTCCATAGCTTTTGCCTTAAGTGACGATATAGTTTTAGGTATTGTATTTAATCCATTAACGGAAGAGCTTTTTGTTGCTACTACACAGAAAGGGGCTACACTAAATGGCCGGCCGATAAGAGTATCAACCGTGGCGGCAGTTTCAGAAAGCTTGCTGGTAACCGGTTTCCCATATGATTTCAAGAAAATACTAAATCCGTTGCTGAAGCGCTTTTCTAATTGTCTGCAAGCTTCTCAAGGCGTAAGGAGGCTTGGCTCAGCTGCTCTTGACCTTTGTTATGTTGCATGCGGACGATTTGACGGCTTTTGGGAGCAGAATCTGAAGCCATGGGATACAGCAGCCGGCCAGTTGATTGCTGTTGAGGCAGGCGCTGTTGTTACAGATTTTTCAAACAATCCATTTAAGATTGATAAAAAGGAGATACTGGCAACTAACGGTAAAATACACGGTGAGATGCTTGGGTTGCTTTCAGTTACAGAAAATTAAAAAACAGGTGTCGGTTTTAACGATATTGTTAGGGATGAATATATGAAAAAAGAAAAAATTTATTGTAATTCTCATTTAGGATGTTTTGGAGATTTCAATATTGAGGATATGATTTGTAGAAAGTATTGTTCAATAAACCTGCGTTGCGCTGTTGAGAGCGAAAATAATATCCGCATGGAAATACTGGAGGACCTTGTATCTTCTGATAATATGATTATTAAGATGCAATAAATACTCAATTGTTAATTGCTGTTTTGGGGGAAGATTTTACCTGGGTTTAATATGCCTTTTGGATCAAAAACATTTTTTATATTTTTCATCAGAGCAAGTTCAACATCTCCGATCTCTTTTTTAATATAAGGCGCCTTGGTTATACCTATCCCATGTTCACCGGAAATGGTTCCTCCAAGTTCAAGTGTATAGTCGAAAAGGGCCTCAACCGCTGTTTTCGCCTTTTCAAGCTCATACTTATTTTGTTTGTCCAGTATTATATTAAAATGGATATTCCCATCACCTGCATGCCCGAAACTGACTATACAGAGTCCTGTTTCATCCCTTAACACATTTATCTTTTTTACTATATCAGGTATCTTGCTTCTTGGAACTACAATATCCTCGTTTATCTTATCCGGTCCATAACAAAACAGAGCAGGAGAAATTGCCTTGCGCGCTTTCCAGATGTTTGCTGCTTCCTCTTCGGTATCGGCTTTTTCAACCCTTGTTGCGCCACGATTAATACAAAGAGTTTTTAATTTATTTGCGACTCTGTTTGTTTCATCCTCATTTCCGTCGATCTCTATTAAAAGCAAAGCTTCTGCTTTGATCGGAAGACCTATTTTAAGGTAGTTTTCCACACACCTTATCGAAGCATTATCCATATATTCCATAGTGCGTGGGATTATGCGGTTTCTTATGATTTCCGATACTGTTTGAGCTGCTGTTTCGATCTTATCAAAAACAGCGATTATTGTTTTTGATACTTCGGGAAGGGGTAAAAGGCGAACCATTATTCTGGTAATTATTCCGAGTGTGCCTTCAGATCCTGTTATCAAGCGGGTCAGGTCATATCCGACCACCCCCTTGGTGGTTTGTACACCGGTATTAATAATTTCTCCGCTTGGGAGGACAATTTCGAGGCCGAGTACATAATCCCTGGTTACGCCGTATTTAATTGCGCGGGGACCTCCGGCGCATTCAGCAACATTTCCACCCATAGTTGAAAATTCGGAGCTTGATGGATCCGGGGGATAGAAAAGAGATTCTTTTTCAACAGCCTTATGAAAGTGGCCGGTTATAACGCCAGGTTCCACGTGGGCGATCAGATTTTCCTTGTCGATTTTCAGAATGCGGTTCAAACGGGTCATTACGATAATGACACCCCCTCTGACCGCAAGGGATCCGCCGGTCATGCCGGAACCTGAACCGCGTGGGATAACAAAGAAGCCATGTTTATTGGCGAGTCTTAATATAGCAGATATTTCAGAGCTGTTTTTGGGGAATAAAACAGCATCCGGCATATAGGTTCGGGCAGTTGCATCGTATGCATAACAGGCAAGGTCCTCTTTTGCTTTGCTGCAATTGGCTGTGCCGACAATATTCTGAAGTTGTTTAAAAATAGTGTTGGTCAAAACTGACAAGCTCGTAAAAACTCCCAAAATACCGTTTTCCGTCATTCCGGCGAAAGCCGGAATCCAGTCTTTTCAAGCAGTTGCAGACCATCTGGACTCCGGTTTTCACCGGAGTGACGACTTTTTACGAGTTCAT
>JASEIZ010000115.1 GCA_030017395.1 Desulfobacterales bacterium
CTTTCGCCGGAATGACGTAAAACGGTATTTTTTGACTTTTTACGAGACCATCATTACTAATAAGGAGATATAAATGTTTGAATGCAGTGACCTGAGAAAAGGTCTTAAAATCGAGTTGGATGGAGATCCATATGTAATAGTTCGATTTGCTTTTGTAAAACCAGGCAAGGGGCAATCTCTCTATAAGTGTAAATTAAAAAATATGCTTACAGGGGTTCAGTTTGAGCGAACATTCAGGTCGGGCGAGAAGTTTCATGAGGCGAACCTTGAAGAGCGTGAGATGGAATACCTCTATTCGGATAATAATGGATACTGTTTTATGAACACATCTACATATGACCAGGAAGTTTTATCCAAAGAGCATATTGACGAGTCGATTAAATTTTTAAAGGAAAATACTGTTTGTAATGTGCTTTTTTTTAAAGGGAAACCGATCGATATATCGCTTCCCAACTTTGTTGATTTAAAGATTATTAAAACCGAGCCCTGGGTTAAAGGTGATACTGCCGCGGGGAGCACAAAACCAGCGACACTTGAGACAGGTCTTCTTGTGCAGGTACCTCCATTTGTTGAGGATGCTGAGATTGTCAGGATAGATACCAGAACAGGTCAATATGTTGAGCGTGTTAAAATGTTAGGTGTTAAGTGATTGTTCCAGCTCAATTATATGGTATAATCTTGGTCTTTCAGTGGCCTTGTGGATGAACTATCGCCCTTATTTTTGCCTGCATATTTCACTTAGCCTTTTATCATACATCTTGCCTATGCCGTACTCTTTGCGCCGCATGAACCTTTCCTGCGGCGGTCCGATAATTTGCATTTCCGGATATTTCTGCTGCACTTTAAGGGCGATTTTCATTTCTTTTGTGCATCCTGTGCTGAATGTGGCATCTTTGCCTACCCATTCGGGCGGGACCTTTTTATTCATACTCTGAAACGCCTGAACAATATCTTCATATGTCTGAAATCGCCATATATCTATGAAGCCGCTTGTCTGGACGATTTGCCACATATACATAAGGTCATCCGCATCCATGCCGGGCTCATAATATTCCGATGGATTTATTATAAAAGTCATTGCAAACTGTTTTTTGAGAAGATTGATTGAAGTGGACATTATTTTTTTTGCTGTTTCTATTTTTCCGGGTATGGAACCGATAATTCCGCTGTAAAATATTACCGTCATTCCTTTTCTCCTGGACTCTTTCATTTGATCGATAATTGTTTTAGCCTTTTCTTCAAGGTCGGCATGAGAAAATTTGATTACTGAAGGATGTTTGGGCTTAAAACTTATCAGGACTGAATCCTTATCTCCGGCTGAGATGTTATAGATATTTTGAGTAAATTGAAAATGAGCGTCAAAAAAACGCCGCCTTTGGTCCGTCCCTCTTGATATTACACCGTCAACTTCTTTAAAAATTCTTGCAAATGTCGTAGATGCGAGAAGGAAGTTGAGATTTTCCCGTGTTCCATCAGATATAACGATAATATTTTTATCGCTTCTCAACATATTGGCAAGTTCATTTTTGCCAAGGTTTTTTTCAGAAATGAATAACGCTCCTTTAAGCTTTTCGTTCAACATTTCATCTTCAGCAGCGTCATAATAATCGATCTTGGTAAAAAGAGGCCCGTCTTTGAAAGCAATAATTATTTTATGCCCCAGGTTTGCGAGATAATTAATTATGGCGAAATCCACTATTATTTCTCCTGCTTCATCCGCCAGCCACAGTATTTTTTTGGATAGAGTTTTTTCCTTATTCTGAGCACCCAAAAAATCAAACAGAGGTTCAATGCCATTTCCGGAAAACGGACGGTTAAAAAAAGCAAGGTAATCATTTTTCGTGTAGTTTGCGGCCTTATCCGACTCCCATAGAGAATGTTCTACCGACAGGGAAAGAAGCCTCTTTAATTCCAGATAATGCAAAAATTTTTTAATGCTCGAAAGAGTTGAAGGATAATTCTTCAGATCGTCAATGTCTCCATGATTCATGGCATTAATTAAGGCATCCGAACTTAATGCTTTATTTGCCCGGCTATTGCGTAGCGCTTTTTCACAAATGTAAGGGTCTTCAATTTGGGTGCGGTTTAAAAAGATTCCAAAAAGGCGTTTTTCAAGGCGGGATGGTATCATTATTTCATCCCTTGTTTCATGTTGGTACTTGATTTTAATCAGTGATTTAAGATAGGCTTTTTCATCTTTATTTTCTATTTGACTGTCAATAACTTTAAGTATTTTCTGCAAAATTTCACTATATTTTTTCTGTAAAAATTCCGACTGGTTTTTGTTTATGATGGCTTCAACCATGTGATCTGAACACGGATAATACCGATCATCTTCTTCCGTAAAGACAATGAACCTTATTTGTTCAGGTGTGGAAACATGGTAGGGGTAGGTATAATAGTCGATATGGTTTTCTATAAAAAATGCCGTAAACCACGCATCGGTTTCAGGGGTTTTTGGAGGCAACTTCGGTCTTTTTGCGTCAATATTCTTCATTTTTCAGCATCCTTATATATAATATTGGACTTTTGGAAACCGTTCGCGATTGTCAATACACAATTTTACTCTACCTTCTGTTTTTTTTCAACCGTAAATCGAATTGTAAACCGTTAACAGTTACAAAATACATTTAATTACTGATGCTGAAAATTTCAGGACTGTGGCTGCGGTAAAACAATATGCGTATGATACGGCAAATTTGGCTTTGATTTCAGAGACTTTTACTTGATAAATTATTTTAATTGTAATATGTTTTTTCTATAAGAGATCGATTTAGATGCTGAGAACAATGAGGATTAACTCTTGAACATTTTATTTGTTTCCGATGTTTCGATTGTTGAGGTGATTGGCGGAGCAGAGAGGGTTCTGTTTGAGCAGAGCACTTTACTGCATAAAAGGGGATATGATGTTCATATCCTTACTCGCAAATTACCGGAACATAAATCAGATTATCAGATTATTAATGGAGTTACTGAATGGAGATATGAGGTTGATCCAAGGAACTGTTTTTCTTATATCAAATCTACTTTATTGAATTCCAAAAGACTTTTTGAATCGCTTCAAAATCAATATTCCTTTGGCTGTATAAATTTCCATCAGCCATTTTCTGCTCTCGGGGTGATCCAATCGCGCTTCGGCAGAGACATCAAAAAGATTTATACCTGCCATTCACTTTCCTTTGAGGAGTTTCGGTCGAGAAATCCAAGGCCAAAAAATATTGTAGGAGGAATTTTATATTTTACCAATGTTAAGATGCGAAAATTTATAGAAAAAAAGGTTATTAATGAGTCGGATAAAATTATTGTTCTAAGCTGGTTTACCATGAAGAAATTACAGCGCGTTTATAAAATTCCCGCTGATAAGATTACGATTGTTCCGGGAGGAGTTGATCTTGAGCGATTTTATCCGGCTACTGATAAACTAAAAATAAGGCAACGATTAAATATTCCTAAAGAAGGGATGGTATTATTTACAGTAAGGAATCTTGTATCAAGGATGGGACTGGAAAATCTAATATATGCCGTCAAGGAAGTGGTTAAAGCCGTTCCTGATGTTTATCTTGTTTTGGGTGGAGATGGGCCTCTAAAAGATGGCCTTATTTCATTGACTAAGGTGCTGGGAATAGAAAATCACGTAAAATTTGTTGGCTTTATCCAGGAAGAGGAACTTTCTGATTATTATCGCATGGCCGATATTTTCGTTCTGCCTACAATGGAATTAGAGGGCTTTGGATTGATTACTCTCGAAGCTTTGGCGTCGGGTGTTCCTGTTCTGGGAACGCCGGTAGGCGGAACCGTTGAAATTTTGAGTCGGTTTGATCCAAGATATTTGTTTAAAAATACAAGTTCTGAAGCAATGGCGGAATTAATTATTAAGACTTGTCACAAATTTAAAGATAAGCCCGAACTCCGGGAGGATGTTTCTTCTCAATGCAGGTTGTTTGTGGAGGAGAATTATTCACGGGAAAAGAATATTGATTCACTGGAAAAATTAATCGTGAGAATTGCGGCGTGATAAGAATCATAAAAGAAGTGCCGGTTTTGCTGTATCATAATGTCGGCAATTATCCGGAGGATGCGATGGAGGATGGCCTTTTGCCTGAAACTTTCAGGCAGCAGATGAGGTTTTTTTCAGGAAACGGCTATAATATAGTAACGCTGGATCAAGCGCTGGATCATCTTGCCGGGCGCATCGAATTGCCACCCAAATCTATTGCGCTTACCATTGATGGCGGCTTTCGAGATGCCTATACAGATGTATTTCCTGTTTTAAAAAGCCATAATTTTCATGCAACATTTTTTATCATTCCGGAATGTATCGGCAGGGAAAGGAAAATTAAGGGGGTGTCTGTACCGTGTTTAAGCTGGAACGAGGTAAATGAAATAGCAAAAAGTGGTATGGAAATAGGTCTGTTGGCTTATGAAGGCAGGGGGATTAAAGGTCGGTATGATGAGGAATCTGTGCAACAAAGCGTTTCCAATTCATTGAAAATAATTAAGGAAAATTATAACGGGCATATTAGATTCTGTGCATTCCTGGCAGGGGTGCCGAAAAAACCTCTGTGGAGTTTTCTGAAAGCCCGGGGATTTCGGGCGGTTTTCACGCAGTGTCCTACAAATAAGCGACCTGGTCTGTCTGGTATTGGAAGAATACAAATTGATGACGATGACCATAATATCTTTCTAACCAAGATTTCTAAAGCATATCTATTTTTTAAAGACAAACGGGCCTGGAAATATATTCGCAAGTATAAAGTTGACAAAGTGGCTCACAGAATATCGGAAACCTTAAATAAGATTAAAAAAAACAACTAACGGTTATCAGCCATGTGTGGAATCTGCGGAAAATTGTCGACAAACGGCAATCGGATTGATGAGGATCTGTTACGAAAGATGACCTCTATCCTTTCACATAGAGGGCCGGATGACAATGGGATATATTTAAGCTCAAAACGAGAAACCCCGCTGTATGATCTTTCGGACCCGCAGGGAAGGCAAGGCTCAAAGGTGGAAGTTGGTCTGGGGCACAGAAGGCTTAGTATTATTGATTTATCAAAGGCTGGTCGGCAGCCGATGTCCAATGAGGATAAGACCATCTGGATGGTGTTCAACGGGGAAATTTACAATTTTATGTCTTTGAGAACCGAGCTTGAAAACAAAGGGCATTATTTCAGTTCGCAAACAGATTGTGAGGTTATCATTCATCTTTATGAAGAGGAAGGGATCGAAGGGGTAAAGAGGCTTGCCGGTATGTTTGCCTTCGCGATATGGGACGAGAAATCCCGGTTGCTTTTTCTCTGCAGAGACCGTCTGGGAATAAAACCTCTTGTTTATTACAGCAGCATAAATTCTCTGGTTTTCGCTTCCGAGATAAAAGGGATACTCCAGGATCCGGATGTGCCAAGAGAAATGGACTGGGACGCTCTTGGTCTTTACCTGACTTCTAACTATATTTCTGCGCCTTATACCGTATTTAAAGGCGTAAAAAAACTTAGACCCGGGCATATTTTGATATTCAGCAAAGGAAAAATAGAGGAGAGAGAGTACTGGAATATAAACAGTGATATCCGGATAGAAACAGACGGCAAAGAAGATTTTGCCACTTTAAAGAATAGATTATTCGAAGTTATGGAAAACTCTGTCAGGATGCGGATGATCGCAGATGTCCCTCTTGGTGCGTTTTTGAGCGGCGGGATTGATTCAAGTATTGTCGTTGGGCTTATGTCCAGAAATTCCAGCTTGCCGGTAAAAACCTATTCAATAGGTTATAAAGATATGTCCATGTTTGATGAAACCAAATATGCACGGGAAGTATCTGCCTTTCATAATACAGAGCACCATGAATTCAAGCTTGGGGCAAAAGATATTATTGATGCCATTCCTGAAGTGTTGGAGTCATTCGACGAGCCGTTTGCTGATTCTTCGGCAATTCCGACATTTGTTGTATCAAGAGAGACCAGCAACGATGTCAAGGTTGCCCTTTCCGGTGATGGGGGTGATGAACTTTTTGCCGGTTACCGGATGTATACAGGAGAGTGGTGGAGTTCAAGATATCGAAAGATACCTTCCTTTATACGTAAAGGGTTTATAGAGCCTGTTTTTCTATCTCTTCCTGAATCGCGAGATCAAAAACTGCCTGAAAATATCAGAAGACTAAAAAAATTTTTAAGAGGCGCGGGAAAAGAAAGCCTCGAGGAACGATTCTTTGCATGGAATGAAATATTTCCCCGGGATTTAAGAAAAAATATTTTTGCCGTGGCTGCTGAAGTAGATTACGATCTTGGAAAGAAAATATTGTCAGAAAGGTTAAACGAGATAGATGCTGATGATATTAACCGGATGCTTTATGCGGATGTAAAGGAGTCTCTTCCAGGGGACATGCTGAAAAAGGTGGATGCAATGAGCATGCTCAATTCCCTTGAGGTAAGAGTTCCATTCCTTGACCACAAAGTGTCTGAGCTGGCATTTTCCATCAGCGGCCGCTGGAAGATTAAAAAAGGAAAGGGAAAGTATATCCTGCTGGAGACCTTTAAGAATATTTTGCCTAAATCTTTGCATGACCGGCCTAAATGGGGATTTGAAATGCCGATCAGCAAGTGGTTAAAATCAGATTTGAAATATTTAATCGATGAATATTTATCAAAGGAATTAATTGTTAAGCAGTGGATTTTTAATT
>JASEIZ010000116.1 GCA_030017395.1 Desulfobacterales bacterium
AACCGGATCATTGATAAAATTAGAAACAGCGAATTTCGCAAGGCCTCTAATGAAAACAAAGCCGTCTTTAAAGGAGCTAAATACCTGTTGTTGAAAAATCGAAAAAACATTCGCCTTAAAAAGCATCGTGAGCAACTTAATCAACTACTTCAATTAAATGAGGTCATCAACACGGTAATGATTTTAAAAGATCAACTCAAACACATTTGGTCTTACCGTTCAAGAACCTGGGCCAATAAAGCGATCGACCACTGGTGCGCATTGGCGGAGTCTTTAAATAACAGGGCTCTGAACGGCTTTTGTAAAATGTTAAATCGCCATCGCTATGGCATTCTCAATCATTGTGATTACCCCATCCATACCGGAAAATTAGAAGGGGTGAATAATAAGATTAAAGTTATCAAACGAAAAGCCTATGGATTCCATGATCTACAATACTTTACGCTGAAAATTTGTCAGGCTTTCTACAACTAAATTGGAGAAGAACCTAAATTATAAAATATTATTAATAATATCTATTCATAAGCATAATAACTTTTTAACATACCTGTTTTATTAAATAAAAAAACAAAACAACATAATAAAATACATAAATTATTATGTTTAAAAAATAAATATTATAAACATATAAAAAAATATTGTTTATAACTAATTAATTATTGATAAAATATCAATATAAAAAAGATAAAGATGTTGGGAACAGGAAAAAAGAATAAAAAAAGGAAGGTGGTAGCGGGGATAGGATTTGAACCTATGACCTTCGGGTTATGAGCCCGACGAGCTACCAGACTGCTCCACCCCGCATTATGTAAAAAGTATTAAATAAACAAAACAAAAAATTAAGTCAATATTTTTTATATTACAATAAAATCTTAATTAAATCTGTTAAATATTCGAACTCGGCTTCCAAATTTTCATTATCATTGTATTTGATAAGAAGATATTTTGTACGACTTGTATGACCTGATATTATTTCAAATTTTGATTGTGGAATTTTTAAAATACTTGCCAGATATTTTATACACATTTTATTTGCGGCCCCATTTACCGGGGGGGCTGTAAGTTTAATTTTAATAGCATCGCCATGAAGACCCGATATCATGTTTTTCGAGGCTTTTGGCTGAACAAACACTTTAAAAACGATGCCGTTGGCACTTTTATTAATAAACAACATTGTATTGAACCGCAAAAGCGAACACATTCTCCATAGCTTGTTGAGGGATTAGCGAGCAAATATAAAAAGAGTTAACCTCCTTTTCTAATATTGTTTATGATACTACTTGACGAAATATTTTTTGTTATAGGAATAAGCACCACTCTTCCGCCATGTCTCTCAACAATTTCTCTTCCCACAACATCTTCAAATATATAATTGCCGCCCTTTGTAAGTATATCCGGACGAATAATTTCAATTACTTGATTGAGTTGTTCTGAAGAAAATACCACAACATAATCAACGTAATCAAATGCGCTCAAAAGACTTATACGGTCCTTTTCACTGATTATTGGTCTTCCACGTCCTTTAATGTTTTTGACAGATTCATCGCTATCAATAGCGACAATAAGCACATCTCCAAGCCTCTTTGAGGCGGAAAGAAGCATAATATGACCTGAATGTAAAAGATCGAAACAACCATTTGTCAAAACAATTTTTTTGTCGTCGGCCTTAATTTGCTGTATAACAGCCTGAAGTTCTGAAAAAGATATATATTTGGTTAAAGCGTAATCGCAAGTAGGCGCCAACGCCGATAAAAGCTCATCTTTCGACACGGTTGAAGTTCCAACCTTACTTACCACAATCCCTGCTGCTGTATTAGCAATGGACGCAGCTTTTGCAAACGAGGCTCCTGAAGCAATTACAAGCCCTAAGACGGCGATTACCGTATCTCCCGCTCCAGACACATCGAAGACCTGCCTTGTCTGGGCAGAGATATAATAAGGTTTTTTATTGTGCTCAAACAAAACCATTCCGTTCTTGCCGCAGGTAATAAGAAGGTTGTTTATCTTTACAGCTTTAAGAATCCTATTTCCGGCTTTAATTAAGGTTGCTTCATCTACTATCTCTATTCCAGAGGCAAGAGCCGCTTCCTTTTTGTTTGGGGTAAGCAAGGAAACGCCTGAATATTTTAAAAAATTAAGTCCTTTTGGATCAGCGATAGACATCTTTTTGTGTTTTTTTACAATAGATATCAGCGAGCTAAGCAAAGCTGTTGTAATTAAACCCTTATCATAATCAGAAATTAATACCAGATCCACAGCAGATATTACATTTTTAATATAATTTAATATAATATCAAATGTTTGTCGTGATATGTCTTTTTTTGTTTCCCTGTCGATTCTAAGAACCTGTTGATTATTGGATATAATTCTGGTTTTTCTGGTTGTGAGTCTTTCCGGCTCTTCGATAACCCCGTTAGTATCAACGCCGAGTTCGCTTAACTTTGCGAGCAAAAGACGTCCATATCTATCCGAACCTATTACACTTGCCAGCGAAACCTTTGCTCCAAGCGCTATAAGGTTGTTTACGACGTTTCCTGCGCCACCCAGAGTAGAATTTTCTTCTTTAACCGAAACAATCTGGACCGGCGCTTCCGGAGATATTCGGTCGACATTACCCCACAAATATTCATCAACCATTAAATCTCCGACAACTAGGATATTGCATTTTTCAAATTTTGAAATATCAAAACTCATGACTATTTCAGAGGATAAGCTATTAGAAGTTGTCTTTTTTAGAGTCACTCGCTATTGCGGCTCAATAAGCTCTGTTAAAAATTTTGGCGGACGGATTAATCTGCCGTTGTGATCAACGCATGCATGTTTTGTGTAACCTTTTGCTAAAACCTTTTGGCTGTCTTCATCGTCAATTGTATATATAAACTTTATACCTCCTTTAAAGTCATTATCAACAGAAGTGTTTATAACCAAAACATCATCATATTGCGCTGGGAACAAAAACTTACAGTAAGCCTCGGATACAGGAAGCAGGACACCCTTTGCTTCTATTGTTTTATAGGTAATACCAAAAGATCTGAACATTTCGGAGCGGCCTATTTCAAACCAGCGCAAGTAGTTTGCATGATAAGCTATACCCATTTTGTCCGTATCGCCATAAATAACCCTGTATGTTGTTTTATGTGTAATCATAAACAAAAAATGTTATGTTGTTTTCAGTGTTGTTTGGATAATTTTTCTAAGTTCATCATAGCGATATGAAACCAAAAGTTCCGGGAATTCGTTTTTTACATTGTCGGGAGGTCGGAACAGGATGCCTGTGTCGGCCTCTTTGAGCATGGTTATATCATTATAGGAGTCGCCAAAGGCTATTATCTTATAATTGAGGTTTTTTAAGGAAAGCACAGTCTTGCGTTTACCGTCATTTTGCCGGAGATTATATCCAACAATATATCCGTTAGTATCTATTGATAAGGTATTGCAAAAAAGGGTCGGCCTGCCCAGCTTTTTCATTAAGGGGTCCGCAAACTCCACAAAGGTATCTGAAACAATTATTATCTGAGTCTGTGTTTTGATCCATTCCAGAAAACTCACCGCTCCGTCAAGAGGATTTATCGAATCGATAATATTTGTAATATCTTTAAGCTTAAGCCTGTTCTTGTGAAGAAGATCAAGACGCTTTTTCATCAAAACGTCATAATCGGATACATCACGAGTAGTTAGCCTTAGCTCTTTAATGCCGGTTTTTTCGGCTACCTGTATCCATATTTCAGGAACAAAGACACCTTCTAAATCTGAACAGACAATATACATACTACCTCAAAAAAAATTTACCACAGAGTTCACAAAGCACACCAAGATTTTCTATAAAAAAAGCGTTTTCTCTAAAATTCTTGTGTGCTCTGTAGTGAAAAATGTTACCTTATATTAAATATGATGAACTCGTAAAAAGTCGAAAAGTTCTCTTTTCCGTCATTCCGGCGAAAGCCGGAATCCAGTAAATTCAATGCGTTCTGGATGCCGGATCAAGTCCGGCATGACGATTTCAAGACTTTTTACGAGAGCATCAAATATGCTTATCGGTTTCTTCAACCCTTATTAAAACAGGCCTGTCGCTGATAATATCAAGAACCTCGATCTCTGATAAAGCCATTTTAACATCATATTCCTTTGCAAGGTGCGTTAGGATAACAATAGGAACTGAGCCGGTCGATTTACGTCCTTTTTGGTGCACGGACTTGATGCTGATGCCACGATCACCCAGTATACCCGATATTTTAGATAAAACCCCCGGACGATCTGCAGCAGAGAACCTGAAATAGTAATTGGTAAACAAGTCATCAATCGGCATGATAGGAATTTTTCTTATATTTTCCATCTGGTAGGATAGCAATGGAATTCTTCCTCTTGTGTTAAATAAAAGGTTGCGGGCCAGATCTACTATATCTCCCACAACCACGCTGGCCGTTGGCATCATGCCGGCGCCAAGTCCATGAAGCATCATATCACCGACAGCATCACCTGAAATTGTAATTGCATTCAAAGAGCCGTTTACGTTTGACAGCGGGTTGTCAAAAGGTATCATTGCAGGATGCACCCTTGCTTCAACCTCTTGTTCTCTGTTTTTGCTTATAGCCAACAACTTTATCCTGTATCCGAATTGGTTGGCAAAATCGATATCCATGGGGGTAATTTTTGATATTCCTTCAATATAAATATCATTAAAATTAATCTCCATACCATATGCAATAGATGTCAATATGGCCAGCTTGTGTGCCGTATCTGTTCCCTCAATGTCCAGCGAGGGGTCTGCCTCTGCAAAGCCTTTGGCCTGTGCTTCAGATAGAGCCGCTTCAAATGTAATTCCATCATATGTGCTTTTTGACAGAATATAGTTGCAGGTACCGTTTAATATGCCGGTAATTGATTTTATGTGATCACCAACCAGAGACTCTCTAATGGATTTTATAACCGGCATACATCCGCCAACACTCGCCTCAAAAGCAAGATCGATTCCCTTTGCACAGGCAGCTTTGAAAAGAACATTGCCCTGGGCTGCAAGAAGGGCCTTATTTGCGGTTACGATTTGTTTGCCGTTATCTATTGCTCTTAAGATAAGCTCCTTTGCAATTCCCACCCCACCGATCATTTCGACAATTATATCTATTTGCGGATCGTCAACCACCTTGCGGGCATCGGTTACCAGGACTCCTTCATCAAACTTGATTTCCCGATCTCTTTTTATATCAATATCCGCGACATGTTTTAATGACAGTGATGCCCCGACACGGGCGGCAATAAGCTCTTTGTTTTCAAGCAGAATCTTTGCAACACCTGTACCTACTGTGCCGCATCCAACCAAACCAATATTAATTTGTTTCATATTTCCCTATGCCTATAATATTTTTTTGATTCCTCTTACAGCCTGGTTTATGCGCATATTGTTTTCAATAAGCGCAAAACGAACATATTCATCTCCGTATTCGCCGAAACCCAGCCCGGGAGAGACTGCTACCTGAGCCTCTTTAATCAGAAAAGAGGAGAATTCCACCGACCCCATTTTTAGATATTGTTCAGGAATTTTTCCCCATACGAACATGGTTCCTTTTGGGCTTTTTATGTCCCAGCCAACGCGCTGCAAGCCGGATATCAAGGCGTCTCTTCGCTCTTGATAGGTGTTGCATATATCTTTAACACAATCCTGAGGGCCGTTTAAGGCTATGATGGATGCTATCTGAATCGGCTGAAAAATTCCGTAGTCAAGATAGCTTTTTATTCTGCGCAGGGCACCCACTATTTCTCTGTTTCCAACACAAAAGCCTACCCTCCAGCCAGGCATGTTGTAACTTTTGGAAAGGGAAAAAAATTCCACCCCAACATCCTTGGCTCCTTTAACCTGTAAAAAACTGGGTGCTTTATAACCGTCAAAAACAAGATCGGCATAAGCAAAATCATGGATTACCATAATATCGTGTTCCTTTGCATAAGCCACGATTTTTTCAAAAAATTCCAGGTTGACGACCTCGGTTGTTGGATTGTGAGGGTAGCTTATAATCAACAGTTTTGGCCTGGGCCATGTTTGTCTTGTGGCTTCCATTAGATTTTCAAAGAAGTCCGAATCCGGCCCGACAGGTATTCCGCGCACATCTCCTCCGGCAATAATTGCGGAGAATGGATGTATCGGATAGGTTGGATTTTGAGTAAACACAACATCTCCGGGTCTTATTGTAACAAGGACAAGATGGGATATGCCGTCCTTGGCGCCGATTGTGACTATTGCTTCCTCCTCATGGTCTATATCCACGTCAAATCTTTTTTTGTACCAGCTTGCAATAGCCATCCTGAGCTTTGTAATACCCTTTGATGCAGAATATCTGTGGTTATGGGGTTTCTGGGCCGCTTCTAACAGCTTGTCTACTATATGCTTTGGGGTGGGAAGATCGGGATTGCCCATTCCAAGGTCTACAATATCTTCGCCGGCATGTCTTGCATCCATCTTTATTTTATTGACGGTTGTAAACACATAAGGTGGCAGACGATCTATCCTTGCAAATTTTTCCATAAAAACAACCTCATAAAAACAAACAGTTAAATTTCTACTAAACTACAACACAAAGAACTTTATGTCAAAAAAATTGTTTTGACTTTCAGTCTAATTCGATTTAATTTTTAAGGATCATCTCCAATTTAGTTGT
>JASEIZ010000117.1 GCA_030017395.1 Desulfobacterales bacterium
CATTTTCTTCGCCTAAAGGCGAGGGGTTTCAACCATCCCCGAAAGGGACACTAAGCGCTTTTTTTATGCTTATCGGTTATAATGTAACAGTTTTATGGCACTGTCAATGGTAGGTTTTGAAAAATTCAGTCAATGTTTCACCCTATCCTATGTGTTCCCTGAATCCTGCAATCAATTTCCTGAAACTATCAGAATGATGCCGTTATTTACCATTGCCTCCATGACGACTTTTCCTGTTTCTTAAAAAAGGCTTGATAAAAAGTTAAAGGAAATTTAAAGATTTGTTTAATCAGCTCTTGGTTTGTGAAAGACAGATTAAATGAGGTAAAATTTTAATGGGAAAAAATATCGGGTTTGTTTCAACGCGTTTTGCGGGAACAGACGGGGTTACATTAGAATCAAGCAAATGGGCACAGGTTATAAGAAAAAGCGGGCATTCCTGTTTCTGGTTTGGCGGTGAACTGGACAGAAATCCTCAAAACAGCTTTCTGGTTCCTGAAGCTTTTTTTAAGCATAAAGATAATCAATGGATCAACGACCAGATTCTTGGTAAAAACAGAAGAAGTCGCGCTGTTACTGAAGCAATCCATTCCTCAAGATCTTTTTTAAAGACAGAACTCTATGAATTCATAAAAAAATCCAAAATCGACATGCTGATCGCCGAAAATGCTTTAACCATTCCCCTGCATGTTCCTCTTGGGCTGGCTTTAACGGAAATTATTGCTGAAACTCAGATTCCGACTATTGCTCATCATCACGATTTCTACTGGGAAAGAATACGTTTTACAGTCAATGCAGTGAACGACTATATCCGTATGGCATTTCCGCCTACTCTGTCTAATGTTGAACACGTGGTAATTAACTCTGCTGCCAAGGAAGAACTGGCTCTTCGTACCGGAATTTCGTCAACCATTATTCCTAATGTGGTAGATTTTGAAAATCCACCCTTTGTGGATGAAAAACACACAGAAGATTTCCGTAATAAAATTGGATTAAAGCCGGAAGATGTTATGATTTTGCAACCCTCCAGGGTTGTTCAGCGAAAAGGGATAGAACATGCCATTGAACTTGTTCACGAATTGAAAGACCCACGCTATAAGCTCGTAATATCACACGAAGCAGGAGATGAAGGATTTGAATATGCTGAATGGCTTGTAGAAAACGCAAAAGATCGCGGGGTAGACCTTCGCCTGTTTGATACCGGTATGGCTGATCCGGCCAACGATGGGCTCAAAAATCCCAATCAATATTCGCTGTGGGATATTTATCCTCATGCTGATTTTATCACTTATCCCAGCTTGTATGAAGGATTCGGGAATGCCTTTCTCGAAGCCATTTACTTTAAAAAACCCATGCTGGTAAACCGTTATGCCACCTTTGTAAGAGATATAGAGCCAAAGGGTTTTGACCTGATAGTTATGGATGGATTTCTCACCAAAAGAACAGTCCAAAAAGTAAGAGAAATTATTGAATCACCTGAAAAAAAAGCAGAAATGGTAAATCACAATTACAAAATTGCCACCCGCTACTATTCTTATTCAGTGCTAAGAAAATGGCTTAATTCTCTTATAATAAATTTCTTTGGAATAGAGATATAGTGTGGAGACCTTTCTATAATATTTTTTTGCTGTTACTAATCTGAAGAATCAATAAATTTTATCTTTTGTAATGGCAGATCGGGCGTATGAACAACAATCTGGTTGTCCTTTTCCATTTTTACGATGGTAGTGTCCCAGACCGAATACCAAATGCCTATCTGTTTGCCGGCAGCATCCAGAATCGATGAGCCAAAGGGGCTGACAGGAAAATCGTATGTTTGGTTCATGCGATCGATCCAATTTTTAAGTTGTGTACTTGTGAGAGCTACCTCTTTCCACAGCTTGGAAGAAAGCTGATAGTGACGATCTATTCCTATTATGGCATCTGGCTCGGTATCGGCGCCGCTGTAATAATACCTGTAATCTACAAGAATTTTGTATGTCTCAAAAACATGTGTAACATCGCGGCTACCCCTGAGACTCCCATAGTTTGCGGTACAACCTAAAAAGGCGGTTTGAACAATCAGCATTAAAATGCCCGCACCTATTATATAAATCTTGCTCATGTTTTTCAAAAGCCTCCATTATTTATCATACAAAATTAATTACATATAAACCGGCATTCCTGTTAATAGTTGTGCAGATCTATACCCATCTTCTCAAATGTGGGTTTTAAATAATTCATCGCGATAGTCTGGTGTGCTTTTACCGCCTCCTGAAAACAGAACCAACCTGTTTTTTCCTTGTCCACGCCATCCTGCCAGAAATATTTATCCTGAAGAATGTTGAACGTAGAGGCAAGCCCTTTCTTTGAACTGAACAGCGAGTGCCATTCCCCGCTGCCTGTGGCGGGAAGTTTCAATCGTTTTTAAGAACAGCAGACCTGCTAAAACTTAAGCACGGGGTTTCACAAAGATTCAGGCCTGATTCTTGAGCTGAAAACAGAATCTCCTGGAAGCGCTTTAATGAAACATGGAGCTTAGGTTCGGCAACAAGAATCCTTCCGTTTGACTTGAGACATGAACAAATTTGACGAAAGAATTTGTTTGTATCGGAAACTTCATGCACCATCCAAAAGGCAAGGATGAAATCAACAGTGGTCTCTACTCCAAGATTATTAAGTTCATTTTTATGAATACAGATTCTATCTGAACATCCCGCTTTTTCAGCTCGTTTCTTCAATATGTTCAGCATTTCCGGCTGAACATCAGTGGCAATGACACAACACTTATCACCGACAAGCTTAGCAAGACCAATGGAAAAGAATCCCATCCCACAGCCGACATCCAAAACCGTCATGCCTTTGACTACATATGAACCGAACATTTTCTCGGGATTGTGAAAAAAGCGCCGAAAAGGGTTGTCAAATGTGTATGATAACCACCAGGGGCAAATATGGCTGCCCATACAAAGAGCCCTCCATAAAAATTTATGGTTTTTGATGAATATGCTCTGTTTTGCTTTGCTCCGACAAGCTGTGGAAAATGCGCTCGCTATTGCAGTTCGAAGAAATTATGGGGAGCTTAGTGCGTCTAACTTATCAACTTATTTAGCGGTTAGCAAATATTTCTTAGCTTTTGCCAGCTTCTCGCCTCGAATTACCGATTTACATATGGCCTGTACAAATATATTCAGCAAAGGAGAAAGAGATATCATTGTGACACCCAGTTCTCTCACAGCCCAGTAGCATAAAAGACTGCGAGCATGAACTGTCTCCCTATGCCTTCCGGAAGCTCATACATGCTCTTGCTTAATGCCCAAAACTTCGGCGACTCTGGCGGCAACTCTATCAACAGTAAAACCGCGGGATTGAATATCGTATTTTCTTTCTATCGCTTTCTTGGCTGTAACCAGAACGGTTTCAATAAAATAGACTTGTAGCGGTTCTGAAATAGGTGGCCGTATCTGCCGTGTTTGCGGTTAAACCAGAGCGCATATCCGGTCAAAAGCCGTTTAATGACTGTAAAAATGGAAACGTTGCTGGTTCTTAACAGCAAATGGTTGGGAATCAGCGCCCATGCATAGCAGTCTGTTTCCGTTTCTGTCAGGATATCACCGAGCCTGCTTAAGAAATTATCCCTGTCTGCATCGGCTTCAAATATTTGTCTTCTTTCAATCCCCCTTACAATGATATGGTGTAATGCTCCCGGAGCATCTATTCGTGATTTTCTCGGCATGTAATTCGAATAACATATCCCCAGAAAAGAAGCAGGTTCAATAGTTGAGTATGTCCCCTATATACCTGCCGGTCACAGGCGGCGGCCACGACGTCCCGTGCGCTGGTTGGTTTTCTCTGAATTTCCCCATACGGGGTGACGTCTGGCAGCCAGACGCACGATGCGGCTACCCAACTCGCCGTAAGAGCATCCGCACACTTCGGCGGCACACGCAAAACTGGCATCGGAGGTAATGTCGGCGTTCGGGTTCACATCGAGCACGTACGGCTTGCCGTCGCGCAGCCTCAGATCGACGCGCCCGTAGTCTCGACAGCCGACCGCACTGTATGCCGCACAGCACAACATCTTCCACCGCGCGAAGTTCGTTCGCTGCCAGCGGCGCCGGGAGCAGTGTCTTGATGCCTTCGTAATGAACCGACCCGGACACGAACTTTGCGTCGTAAGTGCACAGCCGGTCGTGCACATCCTCGAACAGTGAGAAATCCATTTCCGCCGCCGGCAGGACTTCTATCTTGCCATTGCCCCACAACGAGACGTGGAACTCGCGGCCGTCAATGAACTCTTCAACCAGGGCCGGTTGCTTATAGGTATCGAGAACGTAACGAACACGCTCGACAAGTTCGTCGGGACCGGTGACCACCGCGTCACGCGTAATGCCTTCGCTCGCGTGCTCGTTCTCCAGTTTGACGATCGCCGGGAATGTTCCCCACTTACCGTGTTCCGGGCGGTGATAGACGCGCCAGGGCGGTGTCGAGATGCCCTGTTTCACCAGGAGTTCCTTGACTCGGGCCTTGTCCTGCGAAAGCTCCAGGGCTGCAGCATTGGACCCGGTAAAAACAAAACCTTGTCTCTCCAGTATCCTGGCGACCAGCCCTTCGCTGTGGCGAACGCCAGGAATACTCTCACACCAGTTGAAAACAATCCCGGATGACGGGTTGTGTGTCTCAAGGAGCGCTTCCAGCCGATGGTCATGGACATAGGCTATCGTTGTCGGGTGACCGGTGTTTACAAGCGCTTCTCGCAACTGCCGGCATACAGACTGGGCATCCTCTCGCTCCGGTATCGTCCAGGCCGGATCGAGGTTGAAAAGCAGCGTGACCGGCAGCTCGCCGGCATCGACGTTAACAGGCATAGTACAGATCTCCATTCTCACGCGATTGCAGCGCCCCGCGATATCAGATCCGGACCCAGGCGGTCGCATGAAGCAAAAATACGCGGTTCTCTCCTCAATATAATCTCGATCGCATCGATGCGGGGCAAACCCCGCACTATCGAGGAACCGTCAACTTCCTTTATAATTTCCTCCAGAACTTACTCGAACCCGGAAACAGGTTCAGGATAGAGTAAATACACGAGGCAGTACTCGAAAACGTTGTAAGAAAGACCTAAAGAAAACACCAAGGCTCACTGGCCTGAAGGGGCGCAGACCCTTGCGGTCCATGTGGAGCCGCTTGGGTTATGTAATTCTTTTGCGCTTATCAATTCTATTTACCAAAGACAGAATATAGAATTGCAATCTATTGAAGCTCCCCGCTGCTTGCGGCGGGGAGCTTCAATTTTCTGTTGTTTCGATCTTCCAGGATAAAGTTTAACGAAGCTCACCAGCGAGCATTCAGCAAGCCCGGTGCAACGAAAATTATGTTGCTTCTACGCAGCAATAGGTTTTATATCATCAAAAACAGCCTGATTTATCTGGCTAAGCTCCCAGTTGTTTTGTAAGTTAAGCCAGAATAGAGGACTTCCTCCTAAGGCCTTTGAAAGCTTCATTGCCATTTCAGCACTCAAGCCTCTTTTGCCCCTGCATATTTCATTAATCGTCTTCGGCAAAACTCCTAAATGTTTTGCTAGAGCGGATTGGGTAAGCCCGATCTCCTCTAGTTCATCCTTCAGTACTTCCCCAGGATGAACAGGCGTAAAATGTGTTTTATTCATTTCATGCATCCTTCATGCCTTAATGATAGTCAACAATTTCGACATCCAGTGCGTTTTCTTTTTGCCATCTAAAGCAGATACGGTACTGATTATTTATTCGAATGCTGTACTGACCCTTTACGTCACCCCTCAATCTTTCAAAACGATTTCCCGGGATTTCTTGAAGGTCTTGCATTGAGGCCACAGCGCCTAAGCGAGCCAGTTCGATCTGCGCTCTTCTGTGTAATTCCTTTGGCAGAATTTTGAGAGCCTCCTTAGAAGTCCTACCGTAATTGATGTTTTCAGCGCCTTTATTTTTAAAACTTCGTATGGCCATTCTTAATACCTGAAAGAGTTGATGGTCTATCATACCGGATTCCGGTATAACGGTCAAGGCTTTTTTTGATAAGATTTAGGTGGAGTTGACCAAAGCGTTGAAGCAGGTGGAAGTAATATTCACGGGACACGCTTACGACGCTTACGGGATGTCTCATTAGTTTTAATATATAACGTTCGTGCAGAAAGTGCCTGGCTCTCTTTCAGCGATATGAAAAATACAGATTATGCCAAGATTAGATGTTCCTGGAGTGTTGCACAATGTGCTGGCCTTGGGAATTTACAATATTGGGCTGTAATGAAGCTCCCCGCCGCAAGCAGCGGGGAATGCGCTCGCTGTTCAGTTCAATAATGCGGCTCAGGTTTGGAACCATACATTTTACTGGCAATCAATGAGACCGAATGGCGTGGGATTCCCTACAGGTGACATCGCAGAGAAGATTGATGCCGATTTCGAGGGCTATGACAATTTCATTGAAAAATTGAAAAATGCCGGTCTTACCCAGTTCGGCAGCGGGTGGGCATGGCTGGTGCTGAACAATAACAAGCTCGAGATTATGAAAACCTCAAATGCCGATACACCCATAGCTCATGGCGTGAAGCCCTTGTTGACGGTCGATGTCTTGGAGCATG